>CAJQNM010000221.1 GCA_905479665.1 uncultured Saprospiraceae bacterium | reverse complement strand
TGACTAATGTCTACAAGGTGCTACTTGAAGATGGCGAAGTTATTGACGCCTGTGGCTTCGGCCTAATTGAAAAACCCAAGAGCAACATCACTCTTTCGGCAGAAGAAATATTTAGGTAGAGAATAGTGGATAGTGAATAGTGAACAGTGAATAGTGAATAGTGAATAGTGAATAGTGAATAGTACAATTATCAACTATTAGTTATTAACTATTAACTATCAGTTATTACCTACCTACCGGGTGCCAAGTCGTTTTGATTTCCTGCGTCTGCATGATCGGATAGGGCCCACGCGCAGCAAAAGCATTTGCTCCTTCAGCTCGACGATCGAAGACCCGTTTTACATTATTTGCAGCCAATTTTTTGATCTCAGAAAATTGCTCATCAGATCCCGATCCCACCACCACTGCATTGACATCCATGTGTGATGCAAAATGGGGATACAACTCTTCAAATCTGCCAGTGATCATATTAATGACGCCCGCGGGAACATCACTGGTGTGAATCACTTCTGCCAAGGAAATAGCCGGAATGGCATTTTCCTTACTCGCTAAGGCTACAATCGTATTGCCGCCTGCAATGGCTGGAATACACATATTTAATAAACCCAAGAGCGAATGATCTGCCGGTGCCAACACCGTGACGATCCCAGTCGGCTCAGGCACTGAAAAATTGAAATAAGGCGCTGCCACTGGATTTACACTACTGAAAATCTGCTGATATTTGTCACACCACCCCGCATAATAGACCAATAAGTCGATGGCCTCCCCCACTTCATCTTTTGCTTTGTTTTCGCTCTGACCTAAGTTTATTAACTCATCAATAAACTGTGATCGGCGACCTTCCAGCATTTCAGCAATGCGATAAATAATTTGACTGCGATTGTATGCCGTGCGTTTGCTCCATCCCGCTTGGGCAGCACGTGCTGCAACAATGGCATTGCGAACATCTTTGCGCGAGCCTCGGCAAACATTGGCAACCGAACCATCGCCAAGCTCAACCTGATCAAATCGCCCAGATTCTGTGCGAGGAAATTTACCCCCGATATAGAGTTTGTAAGTTTTCTGCACCACAATTCTTTTTTTCGCATCCATCACATCTCCAATTTTAGGTATGCGCTCAATCCATGGACACCTCCCTCACGACCAAAACCACTTTCCTTATATCCTCCAAACGGCGAGGTCGGATCAAACTTGTTAAATGTATTGGCCCACACGACTCCAGCCTTGAGTGCTGATGTCATGGTAAATACTTTAGAGCCCTTGTCGGTCCATACTCCTGCCGACAAACCATAGTAGGTATTGTTCGCCTTGGCGATCACCTCATCTATCGTCCGGAACGATTGCACGGCCAACACTGGTCCAAATATCTCCTCTTGCACAATCGCATGCGACTGCGCAGTTTTAGTAAAAAGGGTCGGTCGGCACCAATAGCCTTTTCCCGAAGGCAGGGCACAGGACGATTCGTAAAATTCCGCACCCTCTTTCTTTCCCTTTCGGATGTATGATTTAATTGTTTTTAATTGCGCACGGGAATTAATTGCCCCGATGTCGGTGTTCTTATCCAGCGGATCTCCAACAATCAAAGTCTCCATGCGATCCTTCAATTTTCGGATAATTATTTTTTCGATTGACTCTTGCACGAAGAGACGCGACCCCGCACAGCAGACGTGGCCTTGATTGAAATAGATACCATTGATGATACCCTCGACAGCCTGGTCGATGGCAGCATCTTCCATGATGATATTTGCAGCTTTGCCTCCTAGCTCCAGTGTGATTTTCTTATCAGTCGCCGCGAGATTACGTTGAATTTCTTTGCCGACCTCCGTGCTACCGGTAAAGGCAATCTTATCCACGCCTGGGTGATTGACCAGCGCAGCCCCTGTCTCGCCATCTCCAGTCACTATATTGACCACCCCATTGGGCAGACCTGCCTCTTGCATGATCTCCCCTAGTTTTAAGGCGGTCAGTGGAGTCGTTTCCGCCGACTTGAGTACGACGGTATTTCCACAGGCCAATGCGGGAGCAATTTTCCAAGCTGCCATCAGCAAAGGAAAATTCCAAGGTATGATCTGACCGGCCACTCCTAGTGGTTTAGCCGTTCGACCAGGAAAGGCATACTCCAGTTTATCTGCCCATCCGGCATGGTAGAAAAAGTGCGCTGCTGCTAGGGGGATATCAACAGTTTTCGACTCGCGGATAGGTTTGCCCCCGTCCATACTTTCGATCACTGCCAGTTCGCGCGCTTTCTCTTGAATAATGCGTGCTATGCGGAAAAGATATTTACCTCGATCACGACCTGGGAGAGCCTGCCAAGCCTTGCTTGCGCGACGAGCAGCACGTACCGCTTGGTCTACATCTTCCTTACTGCCCTGTGCTACTGCTGCGATCTTCTTACCAGTTGCGGGATTTATTGTCGGAAAATATTCTCCTGCTATTGGTTTTTGAAATTTCCCATTGATGAAGTGATCGTAGGTTTCTTTCAGTACGATATGCTCCGTGCTTTCAGGAGCTGGAGCATACGCCCATTGACCTGCAAAGTCAAGGTTTTTTATTGCTTTCTTCGCCATAACTAATCCTTGGAAAAATAATCGGGCGACTGATAGTACCCTGAACTCTGTTTATTTAGTTGCATTAATATATCATTGGCCAGACTGCTCGCGCCAAAGCGAAAATAGTCTTTGTGCAACCAGCCTCCTCCCACTACTTCTTTGACCAAAACCAAATACTGCAATGCCAATTTACTATTGGATATCCCTCCGGCTGGCTTCATACCAATCCTCTTTCCCGTCTCATAATAATAGTCTCGGATTGCCTCCATCATCACTAAGGTGACTGGCAGTGTCGCGGCAGGCTTTATTTTTCCTGTGCTGGTTTTAATGAAGTCAGCGCCCGCCTTGATCGCCAAGTCACTCGCTCTGCGCACATTGTCAAGTGTTGCGAGTTCTCCTGTTTCCAAGATCACCTTGAGGTGAGCCGTGCCACAAGCTTCTTTGACCGCGGCGATCTCATCGTAGACATAGGCCAATTCACCTTGCAGAAACTTACCTCTAGAGATCACCATGTCAACCTCATCAGCCCCTTCAGCCACCACAAAGCGGGTCTCCGCAATCTTCAACTTTCGGTTCGATTGTCCATTCGGAAAGGAAGTGGCCACAGAGGCGAGATGAATTTTGGTACCCTCCAGTTCTTTCTTAGCCACTCGTACCATGCTGGGGAAGACACAAATAGCCGCCACCTGCGGCAGGTCAGGATCTTCCGCATGCACACATTTTGCTTTGGCACAGAGTTGGCGCACTTTTCCCGGCGTGTCCTGTCCGGTCAAAGTTGTCAGATCAATCATGCTTAAGGCCAGCTTGAGTCCAGCAATCTTGGCCGTCTTCTTGATGCTGCGAGATTGCAGACGTGCCACCCGCTCCTCAACACCAACTTGGTCGATCACGGGAGAATCTGCGAAAGAGTAATTCATGGAGAGTAAAGGTAGGGGAATTGGTTGAGTGTTCATCAACGGGTATTAAATCCCTTTTTGCTTTTGGCTCTGTGCTTA
>CAJQNM010000220.1 GCA_905479665.1 uncultured Saprospiraceae bacterium | reverse complement strand
ATATTCCCCTCACGGCGGTCACCGGATTATTTATAGTGTGGTTTGGCACCGGTGCGAGCATGAAGGTCAATTTCTTGGCCTTTGGTATTTTGATTTACATTTTGCCAATGATTGTGCTTCGTATCAATGAGGTGAAAGATGTATACCTCAAGACGGTGTATACACTTGGAGCGACCAATTGGCAGACGATTAAGACGGTCTATATTCCATCGGTATTGTCCCGGATCTCAGATGATATTCGCGTCCTAACAGCAATTTCCTGGACCTATATTATCGTTGCGGAAAGCATCGATAATACGGGAGGTATTGGTGGATTGATTTGGCGGGTAGGTATCCGCCAGGGCAGAATAGATAAGGTTTTTGCCATGCTGATTATTATTGTGCTTTTTGGAATATTGCAGGACAGGGTATTTGTGGCGATCGATCGAAAATTATTTGCATTTAAATACGATGCACGTAATCCATACGAAATAAAAGAAACCACGTCGACTGCCGATTTAATTCTAAATTATTTACGAACCTCGGGGATGTGGATCTTGATTGGGATTTACGCAATCTTATTTATCGATTGCTTTGTTCCGATTCTCGGCAATGAAAGTGTGCTGCCTTACCTTTTTGGAAAAACCGTATGGGCTATTCATTTTATCTTATTGTCAGTGGTTGCTTACACGATTGGTTCTTGGTATTTAAAGCGTCGCGACAATCAAGAATTTGCGGAAGCTCAGAAAAAAATAAGCGCATCTCATGCAGCCTGATTTTAGCGATACCGCCCGAAAAAATATCATTGAGCTGCGAGACGTTGGCCAGAGCTATGACGGTGGCAAGAACTGGATCATGAAAGGGTTGGACTTTATGGTCGAGGACAAGCCCGAACAAGGTCAGTTTGCAGTTATCCTCGGAATGTCGGGAAGTGGCAAATCCACCTTGTTGCGATATGTGGCAGGGCTGCAGAAACCGACGGAAGGGCGGGTCTTACTCCACGACAAACCACTTACTGACAAGGAACGGGTGAGTATGGTTTTTCAACAGTACTCTTCGTTGCCATGGATGTCCGTGCTAGATAATGTGGCATTGGGCCTGCGCTACCAGGGTGTAGCCCGAAAGGAGCGCAACGAAAAAGCCATGGAGATGCTCAAGATCGTTGGCCTCGCGGGCCATGAGCGAAAATTTGCCCAGTACCCCACACTCTCCGGCGGACAATTGCAACGCGTGGCCATAGCCCGTAGCTTGCTGGCTAATCCTGAAATATTACTGATGGATGAGCCCTTTGGAGCCTTAGATATCCGTACTCGCTTAGACATGCAGGATTTGCTTTTGCGGATCTGGCATCAGTTTCACAGCACCATCGTCTTTGTTACCCACGATATCCGTGAGGCCGTGTATCTGGGTGATGACATCTATATTCTCAAATCCCAGCCATCTCAGATCGTGCGGCATATTCATGTCGATCTACCCCTCACTCGCAACAAGGAAGTGAAGCGCTCCCCTCGCTATACGGAGCTTGTCCATGAAGTCGAAGATGCAATGCTGGAGGTTGCAGAGTTGGGAGAAACACCAGGGTGAAAAAGGGGAAGAGGGCCCCCAATCCCCCAATCCCCCAATCACCCCTTTTTCACCCTATTTACCCTCCTTGCCCATGTTTCCCTCATATCGACCTTTGTTTTATATAAAAATATCAGATACCTTTGCGCTCGATATGGGGACTCAAGTCCTGTTACAATCGTTAAGTAAAAAACATAAAATGAAAAAAGCCTTTTTAATGACTTGTCTATCAGCACTTTGTCTGCTGTTAGTGACAAGCGCAAATGCGCAGATCCAGACACCTGCACCTAGCCCATGGTCTAAAACCGAGCAAATGGTAGGTCTGACCAAGGTCACAGTGGAGTATTCACGTCCAAGTATGAAGGGTCGTACCATCTTTGGTGACCTTGTACCTTACGACAAAGCTTGGCGTACGGGTGCCAATCAAGCCACCAAGATCACTTTTGACGACGATGTCAAAGTGGGTGGAAAAGATGTGAAAGCAGGTTCATATGCCATGCTCACTAAGCCTGGCATGAGTAGTTGGAGTGTAATGCTCTATCCTCACACAGCAAACGGAGTAGGGGCATACATGGATACAGATGTGGAGCCGATCACCGTATCTGCAGAAACTGCTAACATGGGAGAGATAAAATCTGAATCATTCATGATCATGTTTAATGATCTGACCGCCAGTGGTTGTAATCTTTACATGGTATGGGACAATACGATAGCGAGCCTTCCTATTTCCCTTAATACTTCAGAAGTAGTCGAAGCGCAAATCGAGAAAGTGATGGCTGGTCCTTCTGCAGGAGACTACTATGCTGCGGCCAACTACTATGCTAGTGCAGATAAAAACCTTGAGCAAGCCATGGAGTGGATGAATAAGTCTATCGAGATGGGCAACAAGCGATTTTGGACATTGCGTGCAAAATCTTTGCTTCAAGCGAAAATGGGTGACAAAGCTGGTGCGATCATGACCGCAAAAGAGTCGCTCGAAATGGCCAAAGAAGCTGAGAATGATGATTACATCAAAATGAATACTGAATCGATCGCCAAGTGGTCGATGTAAGATGATACCCAGATAAATCGTCTAATCCAGAAACTGAGAAAAAGCGGTGTCCTTCTAGGGCGCCGTTTTTTTTTGCCCGTGCAGAAAGTTTCGTCTTACCTGATAAAATATCTGGTAGCCCGTCTCTGAGGGATTTCAAATTGGTATCTTTTCTCTCAGATATGAAAGTACTCGAGAAGACAACGATTGCCGCGGACAGTGAAGAACTGGGCCGACTTGCTGCGGCAGAAAGTATACGGCTTATCTCCAAGCAATTAAGTGAGCAAGGCAAGGCTCGCATTATTGTGGCTACCGGAGCAAGCCAATTTAATGTCCTTAAGAATCTGGTGGCCAGCGACCAGATTGATTGGTCCCAGGTAGAGGTATTTCACCTGGATGAATACATCAATCTTGCTCCCACACATCCGGCAAGCTTCCGCAAATATTTGCAAGAACGTTTTGTGGATCAAGTATCTGGACTAGCAGCATTTTACGGAGTAGATGGCAATGCTGCCGATTTAGCCGGAGAGTTGCTGCGCTTGGATCACTTGATCAAACAAGAGCCGATCGATGTGGCCCTCATCGGCATCGGCGAGAATGGCCACTTGGCCTTTAATGACCCTCCAGCAGATTTTGACACCACCGACGCATATCTGGAGGTGGAGCTGGATGAGGCTTGTCGCCAACAGCAATTTGGTGAAGGGTGGTTTGAATCGCTCGATGCCGTACCTCGTAAGGCGATCTCCATGAGCGTACACCAGATCATGTCCGCCAAAAATCTTATAGTTTCCGTACCAGATCAGCGCAAAGCCGAGGCAGTGCGCAATGCGATACGTGGCCCGCTGACCAATTTATGTCCAGCTTCGATTCTGCGACAACACCCTAGTTGCCAATTGTTCCTTGATAAGAACTCAGCTTCACTCCTCTCATGACGACACTTGATCTGGTTGTAATTCTGGTTTATTTTGTGGGCATCGTTATCTACGGAATTTGGATTTCTCGCAATATCAAAACCAGTGAAGGATATTTCATGGGTGGTCGCAAATTCAAATGGTGGACCATGATGGGGCAGGCCTTTGGTACCGGAACCCATGCAGAGATGCCGGTGGCTCAAACTGGTGCTTGCTTTCAACTGGGTTTTGCCACCATATGGTATCAATGGAAAAATATGATCATCACGCCATTTTATTGGCTGATTGCTCCCTGGTATCGACGCAGCAATTGCGTGACCACTGCCGAGATGATGACCCTCCGGTATGGGCGTGCGATAGGCCTGGTATTTGCCGTTTTTTCCATCTTATTCTTAGTATTCACGATGGGCACAATGCTGCAAGGGGCAGCCAAGGTTATTTCTGTCGCAAGCAATGATATGATTGCCCCAAATACAGTGGTGGTTGTGATGACACTTGCTTTTATGGTCTACAGTTTTATTGGCGGTTTGACCGCAGCAGCTCACACAGAATTTATTCAAGGCATATTAATAGTTATTCTGTCCTTCATGTTGATCCCTCTAGGATTGAGAGAAGTGGGGGGCTTTTCAGCCATGCGTACGAGTCTACCTGAGGATTTCTTTTCTCTCTACAACGAGAGTAGCGGTCTGGGAGCATTTACGATTGCCATGCTGGCGGTCAATGGCATTATAGGTATTACTGCACAGCCGCACATGATGTCGGTGATGGGTACGGGAAATACCGAAATTGCCTGTCGAGTCGGGCAGACCTATGGTACCTTTGTAAAGCGGTTTGTCACCATTGGCTGGGCACTGACCGGTTTGGTGGTAGCGACTATGGTTATTCAGAATAGTGTCACCCTCGAAGATCCTGAATTTGCTTTTGGCTACGCAGCACGGGTTCTTCTTGCCCCAGGACTCACCGGTTTGCTCGTGGCCTGTATTCTTGCGGCTAATATGTCGACCTGCTCCAATTTTATGGTCGGGGCTGGCGCATTGTTTACCAAAGATATCTATGCCATCTATATTGATTCTACAGCAAGTGATCGCAAATTATTGCGTCTTGGCCGGATCTCGGGGCTAGTGCTCACGAGTTGCAGTGTCCTTTTTGCGCTGACTATTACCAATGTCCTCTCGGCGTTTCTGTTCATCGAAACGATAGCCGCCTTCATGGGCATTATGATCTTTGGCGGAGTTATTTGGAAACGGGCCAACCGTTATGGTGCAGGAAGTGCGGTGGTGTTTTCATTCCTACTTTACTATATTTTGAATTATGCCGAAGTTGGCGAATTAAGACTGATCTATCGCTGGACACCCGAGCCTTTTGGTTGGGCCATATTAGTCGGTTTTATCGCACTCGTCATAGTGAGCTTGATGACTAAAAAAGAACCGCCTGAAACAGCCGATGCATTCTTTGATCGAATGGAGCATCTTGCGCCGCAGGATCGTGAGGGAGATACCAATCCACTGGCCAGTGATGTGGGGGCAGGACTCATTCTATATGATGTAGCCACCTGGTTTAAAGCTGATCGCTGGAAGAACTTCTGGACGCGCTATCGGCAAGACCTTGGCGGATTTCTGTTGGCATGGGTCATGGTTGGGTTTTTGATTTTGGTTGCCTGGTTGCTGATGCAAATACACTGATGATGCTCATTAAGAATGCCTCGGTCGTCGGTCCCGAAAAAGTAGATCTTCATGACGTGCGGATTGAAGACGACATCATCGCAGAGATCGGCCCAGCACTTGAGACCAGGGATGGTGAAAAGGTTATTGATGCGAGCGGAAAATATCTGCTCCCTGGTTTTGTGGATGTGCATAATCATGGAGCGATGGGTTTTGATGCCACCTTTGGCAGCTACGAAAGTGACAAGGATGAATTTAATAGTGATCCCCAGTCCTTTGCGCTGAAATTAGAAACGGCCCTGGGTTTTTATCAGTCGCATGGGGTCACCAAGACTTTGCTCACAACGATGGCTTCGCCCACAGCGCAAATTCTGACCGCACTAGGACTGATCGATGCGAGCTCGAGTCGTCTTCCCCAGGAGATCCAAAAAACGCTGGCAGGTATAAATATTGAAGGGACATTCTTGAAAATGCCAGCATATGCAGGTGCGCAAAACCCGGAGTTTTTTGCCGATGCTGATCTAGATTTATTCGATCGACTTAATCAGGCTAGTGGGCAGCGCATTAAAATGCTCAATGTCCCTCCTGAACATGGTGCTACAGGTCTTGAACTCATTTCCCATGCTCGGGACCAAGGCATAGCTGTTGCCGGTGGACATACGGGCAGCAGCTTTGACGAATTTTCCACGGCGGTCGAGAAAGGCCTGTCGCTGGCAGTGCACTTCTTTAATGGCCCCAGCCGATCGTCATCAAAACCCTTTGGTGGAGGGGGCGCAGAAGAGGCCATGTTGTATCTCGATGATGTTTCGCTCGAGTTGATCCTTGACGGGTATCATGTGAGCCCGCCGTATGTACGAGATGCAATGGCCCGTAAGGGTTTTGATCGCATCGTGGGTATCACAGACAGTATGTTTGTGAATGGGCTTTCGGAGGTAGATTCCTTTCGTCTTGCCGGATTAAAAGGAATGGTCAGTGGGGATCAAAAATACTTGCATCAACCGGGCAGGCAGGATGCGCTTTTCGGAAGTGTATTGACGATGGACCGAGGCTATGCAAATTTACTGGGTTGGCTGACTCACGAAATGACTGGTTTCTGGTATCGGCAACATGAGGCTCTGACACTGGACCAAGCGTTGGTTGCAGCGTCAAAAATGTGTAGTCTAAATCCTGCGGCCCAGATTGATCTAGCTCAAAACACGGGTAGCATCCAGGTGGATAAATCTGCGGATTTAATTCTTGCTGAGGTTATTCAGACTTCAAAAGAATTTGATTTAAAAATTGATCGTGTCTTTTGTGAGGGGATGGAGTGTACCCAAACCAGCGCGGCATAGATCCACTCCGACCTGATTGTCATCTATTTTTCTCTTACCAATTTACGTTTATCCAAATCATACGTCCAAGTGCGTTGCTGCTGGATGCGTGTGGTCGAATATCGTGGATTGAAAAAATACCAGGTGGAGCTGGCTTTGTCTTTATCCAGGGTGAGTGTGAGGTATCCATGGCGCACCAAATCCAGATAGCGCAGATGTGGATTGTATTTATTTTTCTTGAAGCGACGCTCAGACTCCCAGGCGAGGGGGCGTGGTAAAATGTCGTTCATATTAAAGGAAGAAATACTTGGGGTGATAAACTCGGCTCCGATCACACCTTGTCCTGTCGCGGGATCGTAATTGTCAGAATCGAGCGGGCTGGGCGTTAATTCGAAAGCCCAGCCGGTGTGTACATCACCAGTGAGGACGATGATGTTATTGATGTCTTGTTTTTTCCAAAAATCAAATAATCTCTCTTGGGCGGCTGGATATCCATCCCAGCGTTCCATTTTTATGGCGGGCACTCGCGAGAAAACCCGACTGTCATGCAGTCGAGAAAAAATCACCTGATTCCCGATTATCTTCCATCGCGCAGTCGAGTTGCCCATGCCATCGGTGAGCCATTTCATTTGCTTTTCTCCCAGCATCATTCGGCTCTCGTCTAGCCAACTCGGGTCGTCCTCTCCTTCTGCCTGCGCAGTCCGCCCAGCCATCCTGGTATCGATCATCCATAGATCGGCAAGGCCACCAAACTGGAAACTGCGGTAAATATTTAGTTCTGGATTGTCAGCAACCGGGAGCCATTCGAAATAGGCTTGTCGTGCTGCCCCTACTCGATTTGATTGGCGCTCTCCATTATTTTCTGAGCTGACATTATTCGCAAATTCATGATCGTCCCAGACGGTGATGAAAGGATGTAGTCGATGAGCTTCTTGCAGGTATGGGTCTAGCCTGTATTGACCATAGCGGGTGCGATAATCCTGCAAAGAGCGAAGCAAATGGGCCGGGAGGTGCTCCCGATACATGCGCTTGCGTTGTTTCTTTGGGCCCCATCTTTTTGCGGACGTCTCGTAAATATAGTCGCCCAAATGCAACACTGCATCCAGATCATGACGGGATGCGATATGTCGATAGGCATTAAAATGACCAGTTTGAAAATCGGAACAACTGACCACAGCTAGACGCAGCAGATCGGTGTCGTCGGGTGCTGTCTTGGTTCGACCGATGGGAGATTTTTTACCTCTACAGATAAACTGATAGTACCAGGTTTTTCCGGCAGTGAGGTTTTGCACATTTACTTTTACAGTGTATGCATTGCCGGCAGCAGTGGTCAGCTCTCCGGAGTGCTCTACATTCTGGAGGGACGAATCTATGGCAATAAGCCAAGATACCTTGACAGGCTCCTTGGTATCTGTGACGACCTTGGTCCAGAGTACCACACTCTCATTGGTCGGATCACCAGATGCTACGCCAAAAGGAAATCCAGTTTCGAGCAAGTCGCGGAGGTCAGGATGGAAGAAATCATCTTGTTGTGCGCCAAGAAAGGTATATATCGCACAGCAGATTATTGTACTCCAGATTTTCATTGATTACTTCTCGGTCTGAGAAACGAACGAAGGTACAAAGGGATTGCATGGTGGCGCCATTGCAGGACTCGAGATACGGCACATCTTTACGATGGATTTTTATCCATCGCTATGATGTGTTGTCCCTTCAGGACAATCGAGAAGAGCTCCTGCCGGTAGCTTGGGTCGAATGCAAATGGGGAAATTTATCCAAGACGAAAGGTAGGCGCGGATCTATTCCGCGCTGGTTTTAATCAATAAATCGCAGGGTTCGATGATTCAATTGTGTCGAAAATCGGCAACTCTATCCCAAGCGGTTTTAACCCCTTGTCTGCGAATTTCAAGGGGCTGAAGCACCCTTGGAATGAATTAGTAATTGGAAACACCTTTTGCTTATTTATTACTCTGTTCGGCCGGAATAATTTTGTTTTCCTCTTACCCCTCTTACCCCTCTTAACCCTCTTAACCCTCTCACATCGGCTGCACGCCGTTATCTTCTCTCGAAGGTGCACTGCACCTTCACCCGCTCTTCGAGACGGGATCGTTTCGATAACCCTATATCCTCCAATCAATTTCTTCTTTCCCTTGACTCACGAGAATCTCATTGGTCTTGCTAAAGTGATGATTGTTGAAAAAGGCATTGCCTGTAAAAGGAGACGGATGCGCAGAGGTAAGGACGAAGTGTTTAAGTTGATCAATCAAGTCGATCTTGCCTTGCGCAAATTTGCCCCACAATAAAAATACCAGCCCTTTTTTTTGATCAGAGAGTACGCGAATGACTGCATCGGTAAATATCTGCCAGCCGATTTTACTATGCGAACCAGCATTCGATTTTTCTACAGTGAGCATGGCATTGAGTAGAAAGACACCTTGCTTTGCCCATGCCGACAGATCACCATGGTTGGGAACAGGCAGGCCAAGGTCAAGATTGATTTCTTTGAAAATATTCTTGAGTGACGGGGGAGGATTGACACCCGGCGGCACTGAAAAGCACATGCCCATGGCTTGTCCTGGTCCATGATAGGGATCCTGGCCAATAATTACAACGCTCACCTCATCAAAGGGAGTTTGATCGAATGCATTGAAAATTAATTTTCCGGGGGGATAAATTATTTTTCCTGCTTTCTTTTCCGTTGTCAGAAATTGTTTTATTTCTCGGAAGTATGGCTTTTTAAACTCCTCCTCAAGTACATTTTTCCAACTTTCCTCGATTCGCACTTCGGCCATGGTATGAAATTTTCTTACTAAAGAAGGTAAAGAAGTATAACGTATTTATACGCTCACCATAAATTGATCCCAACTGGTGATTGAAGGAAGGTGTCCTGGTGTGGGTTTAGCATTGGGCACATCTGCAGATCGATCAAAATGAATGGCTTGCATCCCCAAGTTTTGTGGTGTAATCACATCGTTGAGCAGGCTATCTCCCACAAACAAGATTTGATTGGTATCTGCCTCAGCGACCCCGGCCTTTTGCATGGCTGCCAGATAGAATTCTTTGCCAGGCTTTTTGTGACCTACTTGAGCGCTGTCCAGGATGAAATCGAAGGTATGATGCAGGTCGAAAGACTCAAGCACTTTCCCCGGATAGCCAGGCAAGAAGAAGTTGGAGACCAAGCCGGTTTTATATTTTGATCCCAATCGATCGAGCATCTCAGCAGCTCCTGAAACAGCCCGTAGGGTGCTGGGATAGGTTTGATGAAAGATCTCCATGAGCTCATTGGAAAGTTGCTCAAGATCCATCTCGGGTTTTTTCCCCAGAGCCAATGTACCTCTGATACGATCGAGCAAATCAACTTCATGCCATGATGCACTAACCCACTGCATGCTGCGCCATTGTAAATAGGCTTGATGAAAGCTCTCCGAGTGGTCGAATACACCGGCTTCGGCACATCGCTGACCCAGTGGTTTTACCCCAGACTGGTCTCCGGTTTCATCAAAATCATCAACCAATGTATTAAAGCAGTCGAAAAATATCCATTTGATGGGTTGTGCCATTTAACAAGATAGCGAAATGGCTTATTTTACATCCATGCAAAACTTCGTTTTATTCGTTTTCTTGCTCTTGGGGTCAAGTGTGCTACCCGGTCAGTCCTTTGTCTCGCAGTTGCTATGCATCGACAACAACGAGGCGTGTGCCATTGCAGATATCGATCAGGATGGTCTAAAGGATATAGTTGCTGGTCGGAATTGGTACGCTGCACCCGATTTTGTGCCCCGACCGGTTCGAGCACTTGCTATTCATCCGCCGGATTATGCCCGCAACAATGGTGAACATATTTGGGATGTAAATGATGACACGTGGCCAGACATTGTCACGACCGGCTGGGGTGAGACACGCATTTTATGGTACGAAAATCCGGGTGAGATTGGATTACAAAAGGGTTTGCCATGGGCTGTCCATGTGCTGGCTGAAGTGGGCCACGGCCATGGAGAGATAGCATCACTCAGGGATCTTGATGGCGATGGCATACCTGAATACATCATAAACAGCTACGTAAAGAAAAATCCTTTTCGGGTCTTTCGATTTGTGCCCGGTGCTACGCCGGCCATGGAGCCCTCGGTCATTGGGCCTCGCAACAGTCATGGCATCGGCTTCGGTGATGTGGATGGGGATGGCCGGACCGACATTCTATTTGATGAGGGCTGGTATCAACAACCGGCCAGTCAGCCATGGGATCAGCAATGGGTTTGGCATCGCGATTGGAAACGTGCAGGAGGGAGCTGCCCCATGTTGGTTGTCGACTTGAATCAGGACGGACTAAATGATGTCATTTGGGGAAAGGGACATGACTATGGACTCTTTTGGTATGAGCAACTTCCTCCCATAAATGACTCGACCGTCTGGCAGCCGCACCTGATCGATTCCTCGTGGTCACAGGCTCATGCCCAGGTCTGGCTTGATCTCGACTCAGACGGGCAATCTGAGTTGATCAGCGGGAAGCGCATTTTTGCGCACAGTGGCAAAGATCCCGGCGCAGCAGATAACGCTTCTATTTATAGTTACCATTGGACAAATGCGTCTCAGACATTTAACCGAAAATTGATTGCACAGAGCAACATTGGAACAGGCTTGTTCATACGAGCTGCCGATCTCAATGGTGATGATAAAATGGACTTGGTGATGGCTGGAAAGACAGGAACATATATTTTATGGCAAGAGTGAAAGAGAGGGCGTGAGTGCACCAGCCATAATTACCAAACCAAAGGTAGATATCGATCCTGATCTCTTATCTGATCTGGAGACCTTTGTGCACGAGCAGGGGCAAGTGGTCGTGCATTGCATCTATCTGGGCATGGGTTTCGAATTAATTCGGATCTGGCCTACCACGTATTTATTTGACCTGCATTCGGATCATCGCTCGGAGTTGGTGCATCACGAAAAGATCTCACAAGCTCCGCAATGGACGATTTGCGCACTGGGTCTCAACCACTTTACTCTGGTGTTTTCAGGATTGCCAAGGGGCTGCGAGGCTTTTGATCTGATCGAGCAGTGCGAGAGCCAAGGTGGAGCCTTTTCCATACGCAGCATACGTCGAAATGAACAAGATGTGTACTATGTCAGAATCTGACGAACACTTGTGCCGGCTCTGCGATCGCCCTTTGGGCTCGCCTCGGCTAACATCAAAGCACCACCTCGTGCCCATGTCGAAAGGGGGCAAAAAAGGAAAGACTGTTGAGCTGCATAATATTTGTCATCGGAAAATACATGCGGCACTGACCAATGGGGAGATCGCGAAGAATTATACCACGATTGAGCAGCTGCAGAAGCACGAAGAAATTCAGAAATTTATTTTGTGGGTTTCAAAAAAGCAGCCCGAATTTTATGATCGATCCCGGGATTCACTAGCGCGAAAAAGCAAACTGGATTGGAAAAGGAGAGCACATTGACAGATATAAGGTTACAGCCTGGCGCTGGTAATCATTTCACTCCGGTTCCATTATTTAGGATTATCAGTTTGCTAGTTGCTCTTTTTTGTATTGCGTGGATGAGTGCGGTTGCTCAAGAGTCGGCGATGTTTCGCCCGGATTCGATTAAGAAGAATTTGTTTGCATTGGAGATCGACCGACCACTTAAGATCGGTGGGAAGTTGGAAGAAGAGGTCTGGAAAA
>CAJQNM010000219.1 GCA_905479665.1 uncultured Saprospiraceae bacterium | reverse complement strand
GGAGGAAATTGACGTATCTGGAAATTTAACGGGAGATGTCAAAATTGGAGATTTAAATAGTGATCCAAATTTTTTGGTCAATGTGGTGGTTGACAGCATTTATTATGATTCAACCATGATTGGGGAGCTGAGTATCGATGCCATCGACGATGCAAGGACAAGTACGATCACTACTGTGGCAGAATTGATCGGTCCCGGCAATGATGTATTTATTGAGGGCGGGTACAATACCTCAACCAGGGAGTTGGACTACGATCTGGAGATGAAATCGATGCGGATGCGATTACTTGACCCATTCTTATCTGAAATCATACGCGATAGTGAGGGTGTATTTTCAGGAAATGCGGCAGTCTTTGGTCCTCTTTCTCACCCTACGCTGCAAGGTGGTATCCGACTGCAGGAGGTCTCATCTACCTTGGTTTTCAACAATACCAAGTATACTGTCGATAACCATACCATTGGCTTTGATAATTCGCTGGTAGACCTTGGCGAAATGGAAATCCGTGATGGGACAGGAAATACCGCGATGATCTCTGGCCAATTAATTCATGATTCGTTCGATGATATTCGCATGAATGTAGAGATGAATACCGATAAATTTTCTTTTTTAAATACAACCGCTGCGGACAATTCGGTTTTCTTCGGAAAATTAGTGCTGGATGTCAATGCCACGATCACTGGGCCGGTCGACTTGCTGGACATTAATGTAAATGCACGCACCCTGGACAGCAGTGCGATCACCATATCTCCCTCCTCTTCAGAAACCTTGATCTTAGAAGAGGATTACATCACCTTCGGGACGCCGGACGAGTTTGAGGTGATCACCAGTACGGAATTAATTAAGCTATCCCGTCAGTTTCCCTTTCGGGTCAGAATATCGCTAGCTGCCACCGACGAATCTGAATTGACCTTCGTCATCGATCCTGTGACGGGAGATCGCATTCGAGTCAGGGGTGCAGGGAGCCTTCAGGTTACCCTGCATCCTGACGGAGAACAAGAAATTTTTGGCACGTACACCATTTCGGAGGGAGAATACTCCTTCTCCTACGGCGACTTTATTTCAAAAGACTTTTCGGTCAAGGAGGGAGGGACAGTACGTTTCAATGGAAATCCTCTGGATGCTGTATTGGATATCGACGCCATCTATACAGTGAATACCACGACCTACGAGTTGATTCAGAATGAGATTTCGCTCGACGACTCAGAAGTTGCAGCCGCCAAAACAAGAACAGATGTGGAGGTCTATTTATCGTTGGAAGGCACGCTGCTAGCGCCTGAGATAAATCTTGATATCCAAGTTCCGAATCTAGCGGGAAATTCACAAGTATCGAGTATTAATAGGAAACTCACGGAGCTCCGCAATGATCCCAACGAACTGAATAGCCAGGTTTTTGGTCTGCTGCTTTTTGATAGTTTCTTAACCGGAAATAACGCAGTTTCGGGTTTTGATAATCTTGGCAGCAGCATAGCTTTGAGTAGTATTTCCAATTTGATATCCAGTGAATTGAATCAATTGGCTGAAAATGTAATCAAAGGTGTGGATGTCAATGTCAATATCGACTCCTATGATTCGAAATATGCGAATAACGGCAGTGGTGGTACCGTTACGGAAGTGGGGCTCGAAGTGCGCAAGCGTTTATTTAATGATCGCCTCACTATTTCTGCAGGAGGAAACATCGATGTGAATAGTTCGCGGGGAAGCACAGGTGCTTACTCTGCATTGGTTGGAGATTTTGTGCTGGAATATAAACTTACCGAAAGTGGCCGCCTACGGCTTCGCGTATTTTCGAAGGCAGACTATGATCGACTGCTCAATCAAAATACCAATCGCAATGGTATAAGTTTATTCTTCAACCGTTCTTTTGACTCCAAGACTCAAGAGGATGAGAAGTAGTGTTCTACAGCTTTTGTTCGTGGCCATGGCTGTTGGTATGCTCTCCAGCTGTAGCCTGACTAAAAAGCTGTCCGAGAACGAAAATGTCTACATGGGGTCAGATATACGCGTGAAGGATAGGGCAGAAGCAAGCAGTGTGGATAATTTTGATGCCTCCATCAAGAACATCCCGACAAGTGGCACCCAACCTGGTTTGGGAAATTTTTATGTGGGCCTGCATAATCTATTTGAAGAATCACGGGACAAGGGATTTAAACATTGGGTCAAGAACAAGTTGGGAAGGGCGCCAACTGTATATCAGGAAAGTATTGCTGAAAACACCCGCTTAAAATTAAAATATTACTTAAACGGAAAAGGCTTCTTTTCACATCAGATCCATTGTGATTCAGTGCGAAACGGACGAAAAGTGCGACTGGGTTGTGATGTAGAACTGGGTTCTAGATATACGATAGACAGCCTCATCTTTCCGCGAGACTCTACCTACGCGGCACTTGAACTTGATGAAGATATGCAGCGTGCTGTTCTACGCGAGGGTTTCTATTATGATCGAGATCGACTGGATTACGAGCGAGTTCGCCTGGCTACGATGGCCGGTGATATAGGGTTTGCCGACTTTGACTCGGACAATGTGCACTACTATGTGGATACCACCGTGGGAAGCCAAAAAGTAGATATCTACACCCGTATAGTAGCACCAACAGATTCGACATCACATACCCGATATGTGCTCGACAGTATTCTTATTTATCCCAACTACACGATCGATCAATCTCGCGAGGTCATTTTGGAGCGGGAGTTCGTTGATACCAATGTCTATGTCATAGAATCCAATCATTATCTCGATCACACGCTTTTCGATCGAATGATTTTGCAAGAGCCGAGAAAATATTATAGTCGCAGTGAAGAGAAAAAGACGATTAATAGATTGTTGGATCTCGGCTTATTTCGGTTTATCAATATTAATAATAGGCCCAATGCGAGTAGAGGGGAGGGGCATTTTGTACAGGAGATATACTTGACCCCTGAACGCATGCAAAATATTTCCGGTGAGGTAGAACTCAATAATCGATCAGGAAATTTTCTGGGTATTGGCGCATCGACCAAATATCAACATCGCAATATCTTTGGTCACGCTGAGCGATTTGATTTTTCGGTGGGGACAGAGGTAGAGACTCAATTTGGAGATGGTGTTGATTTCATCAACTCATCTGACTTCTTTTCCACGGTCGATATTGCCGTACCTCGCTTCATCACGCCTTTCTTCAAGATCAAAGAGGGGAGAAATTACGTCCCGAGAACACTCTTGCGAGCAAACTATACCCATCAACGACGCACTCAGTACTACACCCTGCAAAGCATCACCGGTCGTTTCGGATACAAATGGCGCGAAAATTCCAAGTCTACCCATGAGTTATATCCGGTGGTCTTAAATAATGTAAGTGTGTCTGCTCAGACGCAAGAATTCCAGGAATTGTTGAGTCAAGATATCCGTTTGGCCACTTCCTTTGAAAATGTGTTGATTGCAGGGATGCAGTATTACTTTACGTTTTCGAGTCAAGCCAATAAATCAGATTTGCAGTATCGCTACTTTCGAGGGGAACTGGAGACCAGTGGTAATTTATTTAATATAATTGGCCAGGGCTCGCCAGAAGATCCGGCTGGCATAGGAGGATCGAATTTTGCCCAATTTGCCAAGATGACCTGGGACTATCGCCGCTATCTAGATCTGGGTGCATCCAGTCTAGCGGGGCGTATTTTACTTGGAGGCGGTGTCGCCTATGGAAACAGTGACGAGCTGCCTTACATTAAGCAATATGTTACTGGCGGATCAAGCAGCGTGCGGGCTTTTCGACTGAGGGGATTGGGCCCGGGCTCATACTTTGTCGACCCTGATGATCTGGACGCTTTTGCCTCCCAGTTTGTAGACCAGACCGGCGATGTCAAATTAGAACTCAATTTGGAGTTGCGCTTTCCCATCTTTAGTTATCTGAAGGGTGCCTTGTTTCTAGATGCCGGGAATGTGTGGTTGATTGATAATCAGGATCGGCCACAGGGTAATTTCAAGATTAATCGATTTTATAAGGAAATTGGTGTGGGAACAGGACTTGGGATGCGCTTGGATTTTGGGTTTTTTCTGGTTCGTATGGACATGGCATTTCCCTTGCGAGCGCCCACCCTCAATGACGGTTTTGAGTGGATGTTTTCAAATGTAAATCCTCTGGAAAGATCTTGGCGCAAGGAGAATCTGAGATTTAATTTGGGAATTGGGTATCCTTTTTGAGCTGTGAGCTGTGAGTTGTGAGAAATGAGCTGTGAGCTGTGAGAATTTGGGATTTACAGGGTACTATTGGCAATGTATGGTAAAATCAATTTACGGGCTTTTGAAGAGACCTCCAACCTCTTCTGCAGTATCGATGTGCTTGCACAATTTCTCGATGAGATAGATGGCCTCTATCAGGGGTTGCTGGGCCACTATTCTGGTAAGAATCGATCAGAACTTGACCAGGCAGTGATCGGTGATGCTGTTCCTTATCACTTCGTAGAGTTTTTCATCAATGAGTTCCCGAATTGATGGGGGTTCTTTTTGTAGATTTAAGTATGTTAGTCCACCTCCTTAAAAGTACCCTGCCGGTATTTGCGTTACTATGTGGGTTGGTCTGCTTGCTCGGAGGGTGTGGTACTTCGGGACTTCCCGATCAGCTGGCACACCTTGAGGATAAGCTTCCCGACGAGATAAGCTACAATTTTCACATAAAGCCGATCTTGAGCGATCGCTGTTTCAACTGCCATGGCCCCGATGCGGATAATCGAGAAGCCGATCTGCGCCTAGACCTGGCTGAATGGGACTATAGCAAACTCAACCATCGCATCCTATCTGATGACCCAGATATTCAGATGCCTCCACCGGAGTCAAAACTTGCGCTAAGTGAGTACGAAAAAGCGCTTTTGATCAAGTGGATCGATCAAGGTGCGGAGTATGCCGATCATTGGTCGTTTTCGGCGGTGCACGCCCAACAGATACCATCATATATTCATCCCATTGACTACTTTATTGATCAGGACCTTGAAGAGAAAGGCTTGACCCCGCAAGGACGAGCTGAGCCAGAACAACTTGTGCGACGGTTGTCTTTTGACTTGACGGGACTGCCTCCGTCTCTCAAAGACATCGATGATTTGAAAGATCATTTTACCGAAGAAGCATACCACCAATTGATCGACAAATATTTGCAGAGTGATGCCTACGGAGAGCGGATGGCTGCAGACTGGATGGACGTGGCCCGCTATGCAGACAGCGATGGGTATCTCGATGATAAGCACCGGGATTTTACCCCTTGGCGAGATTGGGTGATCAAGGCTTTTAATGAAAACATGCCGTACGATCAATTCGTGACATGGCAGGTGGCTGGCGACTTGGTTGAAGATCCGACACCGGAAAGCATTTTAGCGACCGCATTTAATCGACTGCATCGTAAGAATTCGGAAGCAGGAATTGTTTTTGAAGAATATCGTGTGGAATATGTAGCCGACCGGGTCCACACTTTTGGCAAGGCATTTCTGGGGCTTACAACGGAATGTGCCCGCTGTCATGATCATAAATATGATCCGATTTCGCAAAAAGAATATTATGAGTTATTTGCCTTCTTCAATAGCACAGATGAGATGGGTACGGCAATTTATGGGCCTGATCAGACGCCGGGACCTT
>CAJQNM010000218.1 GCA_905479665.1 uncultured Saprospiraceae bacterium | reverse complement strand
ATCAGTTTAAATCCGACCTTCTGGGTATACCATTCGATCGCTTCATCATAATCTCGCACGACCAGTGCTATATTGGCTAATTGCTGCTTCATGATGGAAAGTAATAAACTAGGATTATTTGTGTGACAAGGGGTCGTGACCCCTTGGAAGGATGTGTGTGTGTGCATTAAAATCCAAGGGGTCATGACCCCTTGTGCAGCCCCGGCAGCGGCGGAAATCAACGACCGATTAGCCAGTCTAGTGAAAATCGAACAAAAACATTTTCTTGATATTCATCCTTTTCGAAAAGTACGCCAATATCTCCATCGGCGAGGATGTTCATCGAAGAGTACGCTGAGCCTCCAGGATATATTACTTTTTCATGAGCGGAATTTTTTCATTAATCCGAAATTTATCATGTATTACCTCACCTTTCGACTGCCTGAAGTTCAGGCCAAATTGGAGCAAGCAGGATTTAAGGTATCTGTTTTGGGAGATGTAGAATTTGATCCCACATTTAATTATCTGATCCCTTTGAAATATTTCAAGATGGTTAGGGCGGAGAAGATCAAGTGAGATGTGAGATCTTCCAATGGGTTTTAACCCATTGTTTGTTCATGAAGGACAAGGCACTAAAGTACCTTGGAAGAAGTTCAGTTTCTAGCGTCTCAGCCAACAGGCTGGATCAAGTCCCAGAGGTTTCCGTATAAATCCTTGAATACAGCGACAGTGCCGTAGCCTTCTTCGACGGGCTCACGCACAAACTCGATGCCTTTTTCCGAATATGCATTAAAATCCCGCCAAAAATCATCCGTAAATAAAAAGAGAAATACACGACCTCCCGCTTGATTCCCAATGCGACTTGCCTGTTCCTCATTGGCTGCCTTGGCAAGCAATAATCTGGTGCCTTCCCCACCAGGAGGCTGCACCAGAACCCATCTTTTAGTCTCACTTAATTTCGTATCCTCGATCAGTTTAAATCCGACCTTCTGGGTATACCATTCGATCGCTTCATCATAATCTCGCACGACCAGTGCTATATTGGCTAATTGCTGCTTCATGATGGAAAGTAATAAACTAGGATTATTTGTGCGACAAGTGCCAGTCCTGAAAGGACGTTACAACATAGCGAAGGGATTTATCCCTTCGCTAAATAGTGTGATTTTATCCAGTCCTGAAGGGACGCAACAAATTTTAAACCGGTCGTCCCTACAGGACTTGAAAATCCAGATTCTCTGCGATGGATTCCATCCATCGCTAGAATATCTTGTCCTTTCAGGACGGCTTGCTCTTGAAACTATATACTTTTAGTATTCCTTTTACAGTATTTATTCTGAAGGCTGAATCAAATCCTACAGGTTTCCGTCTAAATCTTTGTCCGCCCGCATCTGTAAATCCGCACCAGCGGCGGAAATCAACGACCGATTAGCCAGTCTAGTGAAAATCGAACAAAAACATTTTCTTGATATTCATCCTTTTCGAAAAGTACGCCAATATCTCCATCGGCAAGGATGCTCATCGAAGAGTACGCTGAGCCTCCAGGATATATTACTTTTTCATGAGCCCAGGTCTGTCCCCGATCACTGCTTATCCTGACAGTGAGATTCTGTCGATTCGTAGCGCTGTACGCATTGCAAAAAATAAGTAGTTCTTTTTCTTCTCCGTCGATGACCGTATTGTACACTATAATGCTGGCATTGCACCCAGGGTCTACCAAGATCGAATCCGTCCAACTCTTCCAACTTTGTCCCTCATCTTGCGAGGTATGCACCTGGCGAAAGCCGGTGCCATTTGCTCGGGCGTTGACCATCCAACTGCCATCGGCCAGTTCAATGATCTTTGATTCATCTGCGGGACTGATGGGCGTATCGATCAGATACCAACTCTCTCCATGATCATCGCTGGCGAACAAGTGCATTCCGTGATCGAGATTGACCAGTGTGTGAACCAGTTTTCCATTGCTGGTCTGCATACCTCGGCCTGAGGTAATAAATTTAAAATCGTTGTGCCATTCCGGCTTGGCAATTTGGCCAGTAATGTCGACAGGATCCGTCCAGGTGGCACCGTAGTCGCTGCTACGCATTGCATGGAGATAATAAACATCCTTTTCAACGGTATGATCCATATAATTGTAAAAGAGAATAATGTCGCCTGTCTCTACATCCACAATCATTGAAGGGTCTGAGGCAGATTTTCCGATGGGGAAATCTGCCACGCGTTCGATCGGTAGCCATGTTTCGCCATTGTCTTTGCTGCGGCGTAAGACGATATTAATGTCTTCGCTCCATTTCAGGTCGCCACAAGATGGCACTCGCTCGTCAATCGCAGCCAATAAGTCGCCGTTGGTCGCAGTGACCAATGCGGGTATGCGGTAGCAGGAGACACCAGGCTGCATTGTGGTGTCAAAGAGTACTCTGCTTAGGTTTGTACCTGGATTTAATATATGCTCCTGTGCAAAGAGATTTTGAGAAAATAGAAGAAATACAAAAATAAAAATCGGTCGACTGATCATAATTTAATTTACAAATTCGTTTCTATGTTTGTCACTATTTTTGAAAGCCGGGCTTGCCAATCCTTCCTCCACACCAAGCCTCCGCACGGACTTGGGAATCCCTCCGCAAAATTGTCCATTGTCAATTATCAATTAAATA
The DNA here is from genome assembly GCA_905479665.1 of uncultured Saprospiraceae bacterium. Taxonomy (GTDB): domain Bacteria; phylum Bacteroidota; class Bacteroidia; order Chitinophagales; family Saprospiraceae; genus CAJQNM01. Next base: position 2,829 of record CAJQNM010000218.1, on the reverse strand, counting down.
GGTACAATCCGAATCACCCTTCCCGGACCTTCCACCGTAAAATAAATATACCCATCGTTGCCCATTTTAATATCACGCAAACGACCGACATTTTTAAATAATTTTTCCTCACTGACTACCTCACTTTCATCCATTTTAAGCCGATGGATATAGTCAAATGCCAGGGAGCCATTGAGAATATCTCCTTTCCAAGCGGGATAGCGGTCTCCAGTCACAAAAGCCATACCACAGACTCCAATGGCAGGCACCCAATAATGCTTTGGTTGCTGCATGCCCTCGTTGTGAGTGAGGTCGGTAAATTTAGTGCCGCTGTAATTGATCCCATACGATATCACTGGCCATCCATAATTCTCACCTTTTACTATTTCGTTGACCTCGTCGCCGCCGCGCGGACCATGTTCATTGGCCCACATGCGACCTGTCTCCGGATGAATGACTAGCCCTTGGGGATTGCGATGGCCCCACGACCAAATTGATTTTACGGCATCTACCTGATCGACAAAAGGATTGTCCTCCGGAATAGAGCCATCATCATGAATGCGATGTATTTTTCCAGGAAAATTATTTAGGAACTGGGGGTGGTCATCGCGTCGACCCCGATCACCCACTGACAAGAATAAATATCCATCTCGGTCAAATTCCATCCGCGAGCCATAGTGCCTCTTTGTGGAAACATAGGGCAGTGCTTCAAAAATCTCTTCCTGATCCACAAGGTGATTGCCCTCTAATCGAGCACGCATAATGGCCGTCGTACCATCACCTCCTTTGGCCTTTGAAAAAGAAAAATAAATCCATTGGTTGTCGGAAAAATCAGGATGGATCTCCACATCCAACAATCCCCCCTGACCAGCAGCTTTTACTTCGGGTCCACCAGAAATTTCCTGCAGACCGTCTGCACTTGAGTAGCGACTGATCTTACCCTCACGCTCATTGATGATCATGTCTCCGTTCGGAAGAAAAGCCAAACCCCAGGGAATCCCCAATCCATCCACGACGGTTTCCAGTCGAACCTGCATTTCATCGGTCTCAACGATATCATCGTAGCTGGCATTTTTATCCAGATCATCTGCAGTCACATCCTCAATAGTCGTCAAGATGTAGCTCGTCAATGCTCCGATCTCCTGATCGGTAAAAGTCGTATCGTATGCCGGCATACCATCGTCATCATAGCCCAGCTTGATCGCTTTAAAGACATCGTTGTACGATTTTCCGTAGAGCCAGTCTCCCTCGACAAAAGACCGCAGGTCAGCACCGTGACAGCTGGAACAAAATTCTTGATAATTGGCTTCTGCACTCCTATTGCCGAGCAGGTCTTGCACATAGGGATGTCTCGACGCAAGTAAGAATACCGTGACCAAACCCGATCCAATCAGAAATAATTTCATAGTAATATATTTATGGGCTCTCATCCTAGAGTACCCAAGATACGGATTGGATTTTTCTGGCTACCTTCTCAGCCAATGCAAGCGTCTGAACCCAATTACAAGATCGGCGCCCGAACCGCCATGGCCATTTGTATATCAACCATGATCGGCACGGGTGTCTTTACCAGTCTAGGATTTCAACTGGCTGAGGTGCAAAACACCTGGAGCATCGTCATCTTATGGTTATTGGGAGGAGTGATTGCGCTTATTGGTGCCTTCACCTATGCTGAGCTGGGTACCCACTTCCAGGATTCTGGTGGTGACTACATCTTCTTGTCACGGATTTTTCATCCCATTTTGGGTTACCTCTACACCTGGATCTCTCTGACAGCAGGTTTTAGTGCGCCCGTTGCGATCTCGGCGATGGCGATGACTGCCTATCTTTCTACACCCCTTGGCATCGATCCAAACTCTCCCTGGTTGGGGATCGTGTTGATTATTCTGCTTAGTGCAGTGCATTCATTTACGATCAAAACCAGTGGTTGGTTTCAAGACATCTCCAGTGGCTTAAAAGTGCTGTTCGTGGTTGCTCTGGTCGTGATTGGATTTGCCTATGCTCCAGCTGGAGAAAATGCGATCCAGCTCGATAGCTCTTGGACCAAGGAAATTTGGGTGCCGGGTTTTGCAGTTTCCCTCATATTCGTTTCCTACGCCTATCAAGGTTGGAATTCAGCAGCGTACATCGTTGGCGAAATTCGCAACCCTCTAAAAAATCTACCCATCGCCCTGATCGGCGGCACGGTACTGGTCACTGTGATTTACCTCTTGATGCAACTGGTCATGCTCAAACACGCCACCGTAGACCAGATGTCTGGTCAGGTGGAAGTCACCACCATTGCATTCAGCAATATTCTATCGGGGAGGGCAGCGCATTGGATAAGTCTATTTATTGCCTTGCAACTAATCGCCACCATCAGCGGGTACCTCTGGATTGGGTCACGTATTGTGCAAGCTATGGCAGCCGAGCACAACCAGTGGAAATTTGTCGCACCAAAATCAAAATCCAATATTCCGGTACGAGCTGTTTGGCTACTGGCCGCAGTGAGTATATTTTTCACCCTCACCTCCACGTTCGAGCAGGTCCTGATTTATGCTGGATTTTTATTGCAATTGATGAGCTCCATCACTATTGCATCCGTTTTCTTTATTAAGGAGAAAGAAGGGACTTTTCGCAGTCCTTTCGGCCGCAGCCTGCAGGTATTTTATATCCTCTTTAGCATCGTCGTTCTGGCTTATACTTTATACGAACGGCCCCAAGAGAGTTTGATTGGGTTGGGTTTATTGGGGTTGGGGCTGGTGACGTATTTTGTGAAGAGACGTCCTCTCTGAGAGCTTAGCCAGGCCCCGTGGCGAGGAGTCTCTCAGAGAGGTTTCTTAAGACAAAGACAACCCCTCAAAGGGACCG
>CAJQNM010000217.1 GCA_905479665.1 uncultured Saprospiraceae bacterium | reverse complement strand
AACTTCTGTCAGTATATAATAAACCCTCTTCAATGTCTTTTAAGGACTGAGCTTTTTTATGTTCTAACAAATACCTAAGCACCAATATTCTGACAGCTGTAGGTTTAACCTCTTTTAAATTCAGTATTTCTTCTGCTGTTTGCATTTTTTCTAATTTATTCTATGTCTGTGGTTGGTTGAAAACAGCTCTTTTGGTTTTTTAGCGTTAGCTTGTGCTGTGGCAAAAACCAAATGTGCTGTTTGTGCGGCTGGTTTTTTAATTGATGCTTAACATTTCTATACCCCCCACTCTCCTATCAACATTGCCTGTGGCGTGTATACGTGCCATGTCTGCACGTTAAGCTAGCCGATATTAGTCGCTTATAAACGACTATAAACGTTTAAAAACGTTTATGCCCGCACATACCAATGTTCTTCGAAAGACAGTTTCATCAGACTCCATGGCTGGGAAAAATACGGCTTTTTTCTTACGGGTACCTCCGAAACTCTGAAAGAGGACCAAAATGATTGATTTTCGATTTAGGTGAGGCTCTTCGATGGAACCTAGCTCCGAGTCCTCGCGGACTCGAGAGTCTAGAAAGAACGGATTCTCTATGTTCTCGGAAATCCAGGCCACAGCCTTTTCTGTCAGATAGGTGCCTGTTGTCTATGAAAGCATCGGTGAGCGTCTATTTCGGTGAAACTGGGCCAGTGTTTTCGGTGATATGGTGCCACTGGTGTGTAACAGCCCCTTAGGAAGCCGGACTGAGCTACAAAAATATTTTTGGAGAATAAGACAAACATCAGCAGTATTTACTACCAATCCAGATTCAAGAATTTGTCGAATCAACAAACAGTTTAAGAAGATCATGAAAATGAATCCTTCAGAATATATTCGCATGCATCGATAAAGCTGTCAATCCTCCATTTTTTCGACGACCACATAAAAGGCATTGCTCTGCCCCCCGTTCTCCAAATCAAAATAGGCCAATAGTTCTGTTTCGCCAGTTGCGACTTCTGCTTCAATTGTTGCTGCCTGGGCACTGTTGTCCACATCAAATGAGTACGATTCCTCTCCGATCTCCAAGTAAGCTTTAGAAAACTTCATGGATTCTCCATCTATTCTACCGTCCCTAAAGGGAGTGGAAGGTGTGGCATCTGCCACCGCAGCGCTCAGGGCAAGTCCACTTTCTTCCGGCCATCTCATTAAGCTAAATCTATAGGTACCTTTCTTTACAAAATCCACTGTAAACTTCGCGGGCTCCATGGGCTTGCCTTGTCGTATCATTCGCTGGTTCCATGGTGGATATTGATCTATGGTGCGAGCATCGTGACACGTAATCACGTCCTTGGCATCCCGGCCAAGCTCGATCACAGAAAACTTAGTCTCTTGGATAACATCATCCCACCAACGGTCATAAAAGGCATTCATCTTTTCTACCCGTTCCACATGTTGATCGGCAATGTTGGTTATCTGACCCGGATCATCGGAGATATCAAATAATTCTGTCCCATTGACCAGACGCCAGTTTCCCTCCATCACACAACTGTTTTTGCCCTTTACTGGCCACGGCACACGTTGGGTGTCGGTGACCAACATTCGCTTTGGAGCTTGTGTTTTGCCCAATAGATAGTTGCTGATATCTGTTCCATCCATCGTCTTGGTAGATTCAAAACTATGACCGGAGAGTGTCACCAAGGTGGGCAGCATATCGACATGTGCAGTAAGCGCGTCCAATTTCTTGCCACCAGTAAGGCCTCCTTCGGGCCATCTGATGATAAAGGGAACACGGTGCCCTCCATCGTATTCGCTCCCTTTGGTGCCACGCATACCCGCGTTGTAGCCTGAGATCTCCTGTGTTTCCTTATCGATCTGATATCCTCTAGCAGTTCCATTGTCGGTGGTAAATATCACAATGGTATTGTCGGCAATGCCCAGTGCTTCCAACTTGTCAAGCAATCGGGAGAAATTGTCATCGACATTGGTGATCATCCCATAAAACCGTTTTTGCACTTCAGTTATCTGGTCCCCATCTTTATACTGATTGTAGTAGGCCTCAGGAAGATTAAATGGTCCATGTGGTGCATTGAGACTTAGGTAGCACAAGAAAGAATTGTCCTTTTTCTGTTCAATAAAATTCATGGCTTCGTCAAACCAAACATCCGTGCAGTAACCAGTTTTCTTTTCGGGAACACCATTCCTGAAATACGTATCATCAAAATAGTCGTTGTTCCAATAATCGGGAGTCTGCCCGATTCCTCCCCCTCCATGGTAAAATGTTTCATCAAATCCCCGATCATGAGGACGAAAGGGATGATTATCTCCCAGGTGCCATTTTCCAAACATCCCCGTCTCATATCCATTCTCCTTCAACACATCGGCCAGGGTAGTTTCTTCGCCATTGAGCATAGAAGCACCCATGATCGTATGCCATACTCCGTTCCGATTACAGTTGCGTCCCGTCAGAAGACCGGCTCTGGTTGGGGCACAGGTGGTCCCCACATGATAGTTGGTCAAGTTTAACGACTCTCTTGAGAACGCATCCATTGCAGGAGTGCTTATGATTGTATTTCCGGTATGGCCCAGATCCCCATAGCCTTGATCATCGGTAATTACCAATACGATGTTGGGCTTGCCCTTTGATTCTGTTCCCTCAAGATTGTTTTCTGTGCATGAAAACAAGGGTAGCAACACCATGCCTGCCAAATAAAACCAGATCTTCTTCATGCTCTTTTTTTGATTTACTCAAAGTGAGGGTATCCCACGATGTGGGTCAAATATAACTCCACCAATGCGTTATGGCTGTACTCCTTTCCTTCCTTTATTTGCTGATTTCGATCAAAAGTGTCGCCATTCGGCAAATGATGCAAGCTCATACAGCTTTTTGCTTCCCTTGGCAAGAGTACATGGAGTCCATAGGTTAAAAATTGATCCGACACTGTGATTTGCCTGCACAAAGTGGATCTATTCTGAGAACAACCGATGCATAGATTGCTCTCATCTGTAATAAACGAATGAATCCTTGATTCATTGGTTGGTGTAAAGTCAAGTTTAGGATTATTGACTACAAATTGCGATCTTCCACGAGATAGTGTGCTGCGAAATTTGGTATCGACAAGAAAACACACGTCGCTGTCTTTTTCATTGAAGGAGATCCAGAAGACGTGAGCTTAAAAGAGATCAAATTGAAACCACTGGATAGTCTGGAATGACCAGATACCTTGCAAGAAACATTTTGAATAAATTATTCTTTTTTATGCTGTTTGTTTTAGTGCCTTCTGAAAGTATAGGACAAAAACCGGATGTCATTTTCCTGTTGGCTGACCACCAGAATGCTCCTATGTAACCAATTGTTCAAGAAGATGAACTCCCAAAATATCAATGATGCCTTTGTTCGTTAACGAACAAACTCTTTTATTTATGAAATTTTCACTAACCATCCTACTGCTCTCTATTTCTTTTGGGCTCTTTGCTCAAGATGTAACTATTAGTGGAACGGTGACAAATGAACAAGGGGAAGCCCTTATCGGAGCCACTATTCAGGCCAAAGGGGCTTCTACTGGTACTGCTACAGATATTGATGGTAAATTTAGCTTAGCGATACCTTCAGAAACTACATCGTTGATTTTTTCTTCTATTGGCTACGGAGATGAAGAGATTCAAGTAAATGGAAGAAGTGAGTATAATGTGATCATGGTGGAGGCATCAATCTATTGACTTCGGTGGTAGTTAAAGGCATAAAAGGCGCGGATATGCGTGCTTTGGCTACAAAGAAATTGGCTACAAGTGTCGTGGAAGCGATATCGGCTCAGGACTTGGGTAACTTTTCAGACGAAAACCTCGGTGATGCCTTACGTAGAGTACCTGGAGTACAAGTTCAAGAAGATCAGTCAGGTGGACAAGATGGAGGTTCACGAATTGCAATTCGAGGAATCGGCCCAGCATTTGTTCAAGTGACTGTGAATGGCAGACAGCCTATTTCAGGGGGTGTACAAGGAATCGAAAGATTTAGGCAGTTTAACCTTGGCATTTTACCACCTGAAATTGTGCAGGGTGCACTTGTTTACAAAACATCAGAGGCTGGATTAATAGAACCTGGCTTAGGGGGAGCTGTTGACTTTCAAACCATCAAACCTCTTTCGGCTAGGTATAAAGAGGGCCGCAACTTTTTTGGAGCGGTAAATCTTCGAGGGGAGTTAGATGCGCAGGATCGAGATCAATTTTGGAGTCCCACACCTAGATTAAGTGCCATTCTCGGTGGCAAGACCAAAGACAATAAGTTTGGTGCCTATGTTTCTGTACTTACCAGTAAGAATAAGAGAGATAGAGATCAAGTTTTTGGAAGAATTGCCTCAAGAAATCTGAGGGAAGACACCAACAATAACGGGGTTTGGGATCCAGATAATGGGGATACCGAATTTGCCGGCGTACTTGTTACCAATAATAATACCAATAATCCAATTTTAGAAGAGCAGGAACGGACAGCTTTAGCTGGCGCAATAGAGTGGCAACCGACAAAATCATTAAATATTATTGTAGATGGTCAATTGTCAAAGTTTAACATTCGGTCTTACCGGGCATTGATGCGACCAAATCCTGGCAATAATATAAATCTTGGAGTCATTCCTACAAACAAAGTATTTAGACCAGGAAACTTAAACATTGTTGATGGCTTCTTACAAAGTTTTAACACAGCAGGAGCATTTAATAGTGCCGATGGAGCGCCAGCTGAGGGAACTACTATTTTTTATCAAAATCAAACCTTTGATAACTTGAATGACAATTGGATTGGTGGTGCCAATGTCACTTGGGAGCAGGATGGGTGGAAAATTGCTGCAGATTACTCAATTTCTGGAGTGGATTTTATCCAAGAACTCACAGTTTTTGGTAGAAGTACCGCAGGTGCTAACATACCGGTACCGGGTCCATACACGTATGAAAATGGTTCTTTCCCAGGTTTTACGTTTCCCGCCGCAGCTCAACAAGAATTTAACAACGCATTATTAGCTGAGGTAGCTCCACCCGTCGTACATTGGAACAGATTTTCAAATGGAACAAATCAAGCACTCAGATTAGATTTTTCCAGGAAAATAAATGATAAATTATCAATAGATTTTGGTGGAAGATGGAGTGATACTGACCTCTTCGTAGCATCAATTACGCGAAATGCAGCTGCCCTTAATGCTATTTTTGCGGCAGATGGATCTCCTGCTGCTGTGCCCGGCAGCCAGGCTTTTAGTGGAACGATCAACAATTTCTTACCAGGTAGTGACTTTAATCTACTGAGCGAGTGGCCTAGAATAGATCTGGATGCTTATGAACGATTATATCCTGATGTATTCGACGAGAGTAAACAAGGATCACACCCCTTGCAAGCTGGAGGTATAGATGTATTTGATGCCTATGATATAATTGAGCAAAGTGAAGCAAATGGTACTGGCAGGGGTTATGTAATATTTGGTAGTCAACCGCTCTTCAATTATGTTGAAAAGACCTTGGCATTTTACGGACAACTTAATTTTGATGCAAAGCTTGGCACAGTGCCCGTATCAGGTAACCTTGGACTTAGAGCCGTAGAAACCGATTATACTGGAAGAGCTTTTACCAATATCTCTTTGGCTGATCCAGATGATCAAGCCGGCGGACCGATAAATCTATCCAATACTCCTGCGACAGTTAATAATGCACAGTGGGATTTGTTACCATCCTTAAACTTGAAATTTGCTTTAAAGCCAAATTTGACTTACCGTTTCGGTACTGTTCGTACACTTACACGTCCCAGTGTCAGGGATTTGATACCTGGAGGTACGTTATCTGCTGTCAACAGAAGAAATTCAAATTTTGATGGAACACAAGGAATGGCTAGTTTGCCCAATTTGTCATTGAAACCGTATAGCACTTGGCAAATAGACAATACCTTGGAATGGTATAATGACATTGGAAGTGCAGTAATATTTAGCGTTTATTATAAGAGGATAGCCGATTATATCGCTACGAATACCTTTGATTTAGTGCCATATGATCAAGTTCTTGCGGAGGGGGGATATGATGCAGATGCTATTGCAGCAGCGGGCGTTTCAGAAGATTTTCAAAGTACGAGTTATACGGTAACGCAACCAGTAAATATCGGTAATGCATCAGTGTTTGGGTTTGAGGCAGGATTCGTTCAGTCATTGGATGTTTTTACAGAGGCCCTGAAAGGGTTTGGATTACAGGCAAATTATAACTTTGTAACTGCATCATTTGATACCGATCAGATAAGTATTGATGATGCTTTTCCTGGCACTTCTAAGCACAATGTAAATTCCGTTTTGTACTATGAAAATGACAAATTTGGGATAAGAGCAGCCTATAGTTATAGAAGTGATTTCTTGAGAACGCTTCCAGGTCAAGGTGTTACAGCACTTGGTACGTATACACAAGCAAGAAGTCAATTGGACTTACGTGCGAATTATAATTTTACTGATAATATACAGTTCTCAATCGCTGCTCAAAACATAACTGGCGAGGACCAAAGAGGATTTTATAGAAATAACCGGGATGAGGCTTTTCAGTTGATTTCGGTTAAGCCTATCTATACAGTAGGGTTGAGATATGGATTTTAATTTGCACTAGCGGAAATGAAACAGTAACTGGAAAAACCCATACTTACTCTTTACTGCAGGAACGGGTTTTTGAGTATTATATGATCAGGTCAATAAGGAGCAAATTTATCATCTGGTAGAACCCAATTAGTGCAATAGGAAATTTCACACATGCATAATTTGACCAAAATGAAATCATAAGAATCTGGTTTATATATACTTACGCCCGAAAATTTAAGCAAATTGATCATTCCCCCAATGAATCTTTTAAATGCATTGCATTAGAACACGTTCTCCAATGACTAACTACTTTTGTCGTATCATCTGCATGTGTGAAATTGATTCTACTGCGGCACATTTGCCACACCCTCCCACTGACGTGGTTCCTTCGTTTTAATGTCCACCGGACATTTCTTCACCAAAGGTGAAATCACTCAGGAATTATCAAGCACTTCAAGCCAAGGTGACTCATCGCCATAGCTCAAAGCTGCCGCCCACCCGCAAGCGGTTTCGTCGCTCCAAGATCCACTGGATCTAGGTCCAGCCCGATGGGCTGGAATCGCTCCTCAATCATCAAAGTGCTTGTTAATATCGCATAAATGCACCTCGTAACGAATCCTATTGCACGAATTGGGTAGAACAACCTGACCAAGAAGAATTTGATGAGGAGTATGAAATTAAGACGAAATATTAGAAGTACTTCCCGGGCTCGGCGAGCCGAAATATGAGCCAATTTCGGCAATTAAATTTCATGCCAACATTACTAGTACGTATTACGGCGATGACTATGCCAAGGATGTAAAGTAATCATGGGCCTGCAATACTTAGTAGATTCTTATCTTAGTAATTATGTACAAATTTGCAGACCTTTCTCTGATATTGCTCCTGACAGGATTTGTTTATTCCGCGTCAGCGCAATGCCCCACGCTTGTCTGGGAGGATAATTTTGATGGGACGACGCTAGATCTCAGCAAGTGGGCTATCCAAACGGGTGATGGCTGCGACATCGGCCTGTGTGGATGGGGCAACAACGAACTGGAATGGTACCGTGCGGAAAATGCAGTCGTTGCTGATGGAACATTGAGCATTATTGCCAAGCAAGAAGAGTTTGGAGGTAAGCGCTACACGTCTGCGAGGATCCGGACCTTAGGGAAAGCTGACTGGACGTATGGTCGATTTGAAGCTTCGATCAAATTGCCTCAGGGTAGGGGTATGTGGCCAGCATTTTGGATGCTCTCTACCTCCGAGCCCTATGGAACGTGGCCCCAGAGTGGTGAATTGGATATCATGGAATTGGTCGGTCATGAACCTGCAACTGTACATGGCACGCTCCACTATGGCAACGCTTGGCCCAACAATCAATCTACTGGTGCACAGTATGAACTTTTAGACGGTATTTTTAATGATGATTTCCATGAATTTGCCGTTGAGTGGGTAGAAGATGAAATCCGTTGGTACGTCGATGGGTATCTCTTTTCGAAAAAGACAAAACTCAGCGTATCTCCGTGGCCTTTTGATCACGACTTTCACATCCTGCTCAACCTGGCGGTTGGTGGAGATTGGCCGGGACAACCCAGTGGATCAGGTCTTTTCCCCCAAACGATGGAGGTAGACTATGTAAGGGTTTATAATGGATCCGCCCCAAGCATTGAGGGAATGCGCCAAGTAGCACATCAAGCCGAGAGTATCACATACACTGTAGAAAATGCTGCCGCAGATGCGGAGCTCACCTGGAGTGTTCCAGAGGGAGCAGAGATCGTTTCACCCCCTTCGTCAAATGCGATACAGGTAAATTGGGGAGAGGTTGGTGGTAGGGTTGAGGTGCAGGTTGCCTCCCCCTGTGAAGATAAAGTACTCTTTGTCGATGTACTGGTTGATCCGCCCTTTGGCAAAGCTCTTGTGTTGGAAAATTTTGATGATCAAGCCCTCATGACATTCGATTTTTCGGATGGTGCGCTCGAAGAAGATGTGGCCAATCCCGGTGCGGACGATCTCAATTCCTCGGCTTTGTGTGGTAAGTATCAACGCGATGGCAGTGCCACATTTGATATTCTGCGGTATGAAGTAGATCCAAGGGATATTGATGATGCCACTGCCTTTGAGGATGGCGAAAAGAGATTCTCGATCGATGTCTATACCGATGCTCCAGAAGGCACACAAATACTTCTCCAGCTTGAGCGATCTGCCCTTTCAGAACCCACCAACTATCCTCGAGGCCGCCACAGTCGCTATGAAGCTTATACGGACGTCCAAGGTGCTTGGCAGCGATTGGAATTTGCCTATGTAGATTCTCCCGATGGTACCGCAAATGACCGTTCGATAGATCGGATCGTTTTCTTGTTTGCATCAAATACCATGACTGAAAATGTCTACTATTTTGACAACGTGGATATCTACGCTCCGATGTCGATCGTGTCTGCTGAGGAGGCACCAATTTTTGTTGACCAGGGATTCTCGATTGAGCCCAACCCGGTCCGAAATGATTTGAGAATACGAAACACGTCGCAGCTCAATATTGATCGAATCGCTCTGTTTGATTATCAATCTAAATTGACTTTTGAAAAGGTTGTGTCTTTAAATCCAGAACAAAACATCTCCATTTCACTGGAGGGTGTACCAAGTGGTGCCTATCTGGTCGGTGCGTTTAGCTCCGGACAACGACTCGGACTTCAAAAAGTGATCAAGCAGTAAGTAACTCAAGTTTCGGCACTTAAATCTATCAAATACTAATTGGCTCCGCTCCGAAGAGTCTCGCGACTTTCGAGAGTCGCGGACCGGTAAACTTTTGGCGGCAAAAGTTTAAGAAAAGCCGCCGCTTTACAAATTTTTTAACGGGATTGGGAGCAAAATATCCGGAACAAAATAAACTCGCCGGTTCACTTATCTTTGCCTTAACTTGCACGAAACCAGCCAGTTAATCGGTTGCTCTTAGTATCGGATAAGCTCGGACACTATTTTGCTCTATTCGGATTCTTCACCCCCAATCCCTAAAATTCGTAAGGCGGAATAATTACCAAGTCCCGTCTGAGATTTGACAAGAGTGTGGGTCTGTAGTCCCCCCAAGAACCAGTTCTGTTGTGCAAAACTAGGTCGTAATTCGAGGAAAAGGAAAGCAGCATTTTATGGATGTTCTGGACGTAATGATTTGAATATAAGTGACTTACTAAAAGAAATAGATGGTTTCAAATTAAATTAGAGGTGCCATGGAGCGCCGAAAGTTGGGTAAGATAACCCCTCTCAGCGTCCCATTTT
>CAJQNM010000216.1 GCA_905479665.1 uncultured Saprospiraceae bacterium | reverse complement strand
GGATGCCAATGGTGCATCCCTGGACAAATTTGGGCATGCTGTAGGCATCACCGAAGATGGCGCGATCGTGGGTGCCTTTCGTGATGATGACCTAGCTGGTGATGCAGGATCATCCTTCCTTTTTGCCCGCTCAGGCGACAGTTGGTCGTTTGATATGCAGCTTTTTGCAAGCGATGGTCAGGCGGGAAATCAATTTGGCCACGGTGTAGATATCGATGGCAGCACCAGCATCAGTGGAGCTCCCCATCATACGCACAACAAAGCCATCGAGGGTGTTGCCTATATATACGAGCAAGGTGCTGCGGTAAATTGTGAATTCACCATGTCACTAAGTGGCTTGATTGATCCGCAACACTATTATGTCGAGGACCATATCGAGGCTGACGGCATCATCATGAATGGCGAGGTGGGTATGCACAGCGGCAACTATATTCTCCTCAGCCCAGGCTTCGAAGTGAGCCCGGGAGGACTCCTGTTGATACAGATGGAGGGTTGCCCAGAATAACCGTAATACTTCCAGATTCTCATCAGATGGTCATTGAAAACAACCGGGTATTTGGTTTTTTCTTAAGCATGTGTAAATCGAATGCCATGCAAACATTTCGTACAAAGGGTCTTGCATGATCATGTAGGATGAGTTTTTCCTGCTCATAATCAATGGTAAGGAGTCCATCATGTTCCATTTCATGGAGACTCTCTAGTGATTTTTCCAGGTGGTCAAATTGCTGACTTGCCTTTTTCCAGCTCGTCTCAAATTGACACATGATGTTGAGAATATGTCGACGAATGACCAGGTCTTCCGCAGAAAGAGAATGTCCTCGGAAGATGGGAAGCTGACCACTGTTGACCTTTGCTGAATATTCCTCGAGCGATTTCGAATTTTGCGCAAAAGAGTGCCATGAATCACTTATCGAACTCATGCCGAGACCAATCATGAGCTGAGTCTTGTTAGAGGTGTAGCCCATGAAGTTGCGATGCAGGGTCTTGCCGATCATGGCTTCATGCAATGAATCGCTTTCCAAAGCAAAATGATCCATTACGATTTCGATGTAACCCAAATCCTGAAGCATTTTTTTACCACGTTGATAGAGCTCTCTTTTCTGTGTAGCACTGGGTAAATCACTGTCATCGAAGCCCCGCTGTCCCACATTTTTGATCCAGGGGACATGAGCGTAGCTGTAGAAAGCAAGACGGTCAGGTTTGAGATCCCTCGTGAGTTCGATGGTCCGTGTGATGCTTTCCAGGCCTTGATGGGGTAGGCCAAAGACCAAATCATGACTTATCGATTCATAGCCCATTTTGCGAGCCCACTTATGTACAGTTTCGACACGCTCGAAGGGTTGTATCCGATTAATAGCGTGCTGGACCCGGCTATCGTAGTCTTGTACGCCAAAGCTTGTGCGACGAAAACCCAAGTCGAAAAGGGTTTGCAGATGCTCCTTGGTGGTGTTGTTGGGATGTCCTTCGAAGCTAAATTCGAAGCCCGGAGCTAGCTCAGCCGTAGCTAGGATGCCATTGATCAACTCCTCCAAATGAATGGGATCAAAGAATGTGGGCGTGCCACCTCCGAGATGAATCTCCTTGATGCGCGGAGTTTCGGAAAGCAGTTCGCGATAGAGATGCCACTCACGCAACAGCGTTGATATATAGGGTGCTTCCACCTCATGGCGCTTGGTGATCCTCTTGTGGCAGGCGCAGAACGTGCACAATGATTCACAAAATGGCAAGTGAATGTAGAGACTGATGCCTTCTTCCAGATTACTTTGTGAAAAGGAATGTTTGACAGCCTCCATCCATCCCTCACCGTCTATTTCGTTGCTGCTCCAATAGGGGACAGTTGGATAGCTCGTATAGCGTGGCCCCGGTACATTGTATTTATTGATCAAGGTGTTGCTCATCAAGTGCCTTTAATAGCAATGCTAGTAAAAAACATGCAAGTCAATACTATTCACCTTCTTCTTACTACAAGAACGACAGTACCGAGGCAATGCTGTAACAGCAAAAACAGACACTATAATTGCGTTCTTTTCCGCCAAGTCCCAATACATTCCTTAAATTAGGAACACTGAGGGTTATAGAATCTTCTTCTGTTTTGAAATAGAATCGAAATGATTATGAGCCAAAATGACAAACAATCTGAGCAAAAGCCTAAGTATCCGGGCCAAAGAGTTACCGCCGATGGAAACACCCTTGTTGCGACTATCGAGGCTCTGATTTGCGATGCCGGTGTGTTCTATCCCATCACACCTTCAACCCAGATGGGAGAGTACTTTCAGGCGTTCTTTGCAAACGGTAAACTCAATGCCTTCGGACGTCCGCTGACGGCTATAGAGACGGAAGGGGAGCATGCTGCGCAGGGCGGTGCGATCGCCATGTCCGTGACCGGCAAGCGCACGGTCAATTTTACGTCTGGCCAAGGCATTGTCTATGGGCTAGAACAATACTATCACGCCCCTGGCAAGATGAGCTCCATGACCCTGGAGGTGGGATCGCGCGCATTAACCAAACACGCCTTGAATGTACACTGTGGTCATGACGACATGTATGCGGCCATGGATACGGGCTGGACCATGTTATTTGCCAAGACGGCTCAGCAGGCTGTCGATCAATCCATCATCATTCGGAGAGTCAATGAGCTGAGCTTAAATCCTGGCATCAACATCCAGGATGGCTTTCTCACCACGCATGTAGAAAGAACCTTTCGGATGCCGGAGGCTGACCTGGTCCGCGAGTTTTTGGGGGCACCAGAAGATCTCATTGAATGTCCCACAGAGGCGCAACGTACGCTTTTCGGTCAGCGCAGGCGTCGCGTGCCGAAGTCTATCGATCTCAAGAATCCGCTGCTGCTGGGACCAGTGCAAAACCAAGAACACTACATGAATGGAGTAGCAGCCCGCCGCAACAACTTTCTAGAAGATGTGCTGCCCTTCCTCGATCAGGCCTACAAGGATTTTGGAGAGCTGACTGGGCGGAATTATCATTTTATTACCGAATACAATTGCGATAAGGCTGATGTGGTATTTGTTGCATTAGGCAGTGCTGCCGAGAATATTGAAGCTGTTTCAGATTATATCCGTGCGGAAAGGGGCGAGGAAATTGGAGTCGTACACATTAACGTACTTCGTCCATTTCCTGAGAAAGCAGTCATTGATGCACTGAGAGGTAAAAAGAAGGTTATTATTCTAGAACGAACCGACGAGCCTCTTGCCGGAGATAATCCACTGACTCGAGAAATTCGCACTGCACTGAACAAGGCGGTGAGTAACTTCTACCATAGTTCTCATCTCTATTTGGGTAAAATAGATCCTGCTCATGAATTGCCGGATATCTATTCTGGTGTCTATGGTCTGGGTTCTCGTGATTTTCGGCCGGAAGCCATCATCGGGGCCTATGACTATGCGATGGATCGGCTAGCCAGAAAAGACGGTCGGAAGTCTAGCAGTGGAGAGCGCTTCTTCTACTTAGGCATCGATCACCCCTATAATGTGACAGCTGCAGAGACTCCTTCCTGCTTGCCAGATCATTCTATCGCCGTGCGATTTCATTCCATTGGAGGATGGGGGATGATCACCACGGGTAAAAATCTGGGAGGTATCCTGGGTGATTTATCTGCCTATGTAGCAAAACGAGACGCTCTGTATACAGAAGATGGCGAACTGCAGGAGATCGTCAACATAAGCGCCAACCCGAAATATGGATCCGAAAAGAAAGGTTCTCCGACAAACTATTTTCTGGTGGCAGCCCCAGAAAGAGTGAGAGTAAACTGTGATTTACGTCATGTCGATGTGGTCTTATGCTGCGACCCCAAGATTTTTCTGCATACCAATCCTCTGGCAGGTTTGAACCAGGGCGGTGCCTTCGTTTGGGAATCTAATGAAACCAGTCCTGAAAAAGCCTGGCAACGAATCCCCGGACGGTATCGGCAAGACATCATCGACCGGGAGATCAAGATCTACACGCTCAATGGATTTTCAATTGCTAAGGCGGCTACAGATCGTGCGGATCTCCAAACCCGAATGCAGGGCAATTCCTTCCTAGGTGCATTCTTTAGGGTTTCGAGTTTTCTCAAAGACTACAAGATCCCTGATCAGGAGTTCTTGGAAGCGGTTGAGCAGCAGTATGTAAAGAAGTTTGGTCGATTCGGAGATGATGTGGTCGCTTCAAATATGCTGGTCATGAAAGAGGGGTTTAATACAGTGACCGAGGTGGCTCATGGGAAATTAGATGATCTGGACTTCTCCTCTTTTGTTGGTACGATCATTCAACCTTGTACAAGTACACTTTCGTCTATCCCGCAAAATACCACGAACGGGAGCCATGCCGCAACACCGATTGGCAAACAGAATGGCAGTCATAAGGTCTCGGAAAAGGCACCCCTTTTTCAGATGGCCACGTTTGATGCCGAATTTCGAGCAGGCCTGGGATATGACCAACCTGCTAGTGCCCTGTCAGCTGTGGGGGTGATGGCTGCCGGAACAGGGGCCACCAGCAGCAAGTACGTTGCTAGAAGAGAGCTACCCATTTTCATTGAAGAAAATTGCACACAATGCATGGATTGCATTACTGTGTGTCCGGACACGGCCTTGCCCAACACAGCCCAGGACCTAACGGAGGTGCTTTCTGCAGCTATCCGCTACTATGTCACCGATTCGGGAACGAGGACCAGCCTGATGGCACAGCTCTCCCCATTGGAAGCTGGAGTTCGCGCAGAAATGCAGATCTATGCAAACATAAAAGACTTGGACGATGATGAGCGGAGCAAGGCGAGGTTTGCCCAGATCGTAATACGTCAAGCTTCACAGCTTACTGCCCCATCCATAGCAAAAGAGGCTCTCTCCGAACTGGAAGCAATTATTTCGAAGCTGCCGATGGCTTTTCTCAGTGCCAAGGGGATCTTCAAAAATAGAGAAAACAAGGCACCAGGATCTGGTGGAATATTTTCGATTTTTGTGCAGGACCTCTGCAAAGGGTGTGCAGCATGCGTAGAAGCATGTGGGAAGCATGAGGCACTAGTGATGGTGGCGGAAACGGAGGAACTTCATGCAGAAATGCAAACAGCCTCTTCGTTTATGAAGTTGCTGAAAGATACGCCAGATAAATACTTGAGCATTTATGACCCTGCCAATCCTCAAGATTCCAAGGCAGCCGCACTTAAGTTTCATTTGATGCAGCAGTCCAAGTACAATGCATTGGTCTCTGGTGATGGAGCTTGCGCTGGCTGTGGAGAAAAATCAGTCTTAAGAGCAATTGCGACGGTGACGGAGGCCTTGATGCGGCCCCTATTCCATCAGAAGGCCAGCAGACTACGAGATAAGGCAACCCGGTTGGACATAGAAGGACTTCAAGGATTGGAGACCCTACAAAAAAAGGATGACGCATCGTATCAGGTGCTCAGGAGGACTTTGTTGCATCTAGTCCTCGGATATGGCGGACAAGATCAGGAGGCCACGGAACGGAGGATTGAAAAGGAGTTCAAAGGAGGGAATGCGGAATTACTGCAGGCGCTGGCTAAGTCCTTGCGCTATGATGCTGATCAGCACGATACGGTTCAGTATTTCGAGGGTTTTGAAGCGAATGGGATGTCGGCTATGGCCATGGCAGCGCACACGGGTTGCAATACAGTCTATGGATCGACACCTCCCAATAATCCTCATCCCTATCCCTGGATGAACTCTTTGTTTCAGGATGGAGCGACGATCGGGTGGATGATGTCTGAGAGTTTTATCGAAGACCATGCTCAGCTCTCGGTGATTCCGGAGCGCTTGGTTGACTTTTTGTTGGGGGATCAGGCCAGTTTTTCAGAGCAAGATTATTTTGAGTATACCCATTTCTCTGATAGTTATATGACCGACGATGAGATCTTGGAAGTGCCTAAGGTTTGGGTGATTGGAGGCGATGGTGCCATGGGTGATATTGGATTTCAAAATGTATCGAAGGTCGTCCTGCAGAATAGACCTAATGTGAAGATGCTTATGTTGGACACGCAAGTGTATTCCAACACGGGCGGTCAGAATTCTGATTCTTCACCCATGCCCGGTGGAGGAGATTTTAACCAATTTGGAATTGCATCTCAAGGCAAAATCACAGAGATGAAATCAGTCTCTGAATGCTTTCTGAACGGACATGGATCTCCCTTTGTAGCTCGAGTCAGTATGGCCAACACGGGCACCTTTTACAAAGCGCTGATCGATGGCATTTGTTATCGAGGTACAGCATTTTTCCAGGCATACACTACTTGCCAGCCGGAACATGGAGTGGCAGATCACTTATCTCAGGTGCAGGCTCAATTAGTGAGAGACAGTCGGGGACTGCCGGAGTTTGTTTTTAATCCACAGCTAGGGGAGTCCTATCCGGAGACCCTGAATATAAAGGGGAATCCAAACTATGATAAGGATTGGTTTTCGCGTCGAAATTCAGCCACCAAGCAGAGGTATACCTATACGGTGGTCCATTGGGCAGTGACTGAGCCCAGATTTCGCAAACATTCCAAAAAGGTGAGTGGAGATAAAATAGAGGATAAAATCAGATTAGAAAGCATCCTTCCGCTGATCACTATGGACGACATTATTCATCGAAAATACCTAGATCCTCACCACCGTGCTTTTATTCCAGATTTTGGTGTATTTATCCTTGATTATAACGAGACAGGTGAAAAAATATATCACTTATTATCACGGCAGATGGTTATTTTTTGCGTGGAACGTAGAAAAGCCTGGCGTATGCTGCAAAGCCGTGCTGGCATCGAAAATAAGGACTATCTAGTACAAAAGGAGTTGTTGAGAAATCTGGATGGTGAGGAGTTGACGAGAGAGCAATACTTAAAAGAAAGTGCAGTAGTCTAAGTCGATAAAATTGATCTACATCAAGAAATGTTATTGCCGATGTGGTTTTCTGGTAAAAAGAATATTTTATTATTACCTTCAAGAAATCCATCATTAATAGCTCGATAGAAACCATTATTTCATAGCGATAAAACCATCATGAAGCCATCGTCGCTTGCATTCCTGCCATTGGCATGCCCGCTAGTTGCATTTGTTTTCGGAATTTACTCTGGAGATTATTGTGGGTTATTTCTATCGCTTGAGTCATTCGGGCTTTGCCTTGCAGTTGTCTTGGCCGGATACGTATTGGTTCATACGAATTGCAGGCACAAAGTTCGGTGCATTATTAAATATGCGCTGCTGCTGGTTCTATTGGGGACAGTGGGCGTTGCTTGCATCCGTTCTACAGATGACTATTGGGATAGTGACCACTATGCAAAAGGCATGGAGGCACAGAATAATTTTGTGGTCAAAGTGCTAGAGAAAACGTCGTTTGGTCTTGTCGTAAAGGTCGTTCGGATGAATGAGCGAGCGGCGAGCGGACATCTACTCGTAGTGGGCACTAAATTAGAGGTCATCCCGCATTTACACTATTTGAGGCTCAATGGAAGGCCGGAAGGGATTGAGGGTCCAAAAAATCCCAGTGCCTTTGATTTTAGAACGTACTGCAAACGCCTGGGGTTCTCGTACAAATTAAAACCCACGTATGAGCCGACTCTCTTAATCAAGGAAAATGGCCTCAATTTACTTGCTCGCATCCATACTTTGCGTGCCGGCCTCCTTGAAAAACTAGATCAATATCTCTCTGATGAGCGATTGTCTGCTGTGGCCAAGGCAATGTTGCTTGGCGATCGTACGGCCTTGCGAGGAGACCTGAAAGAATCGTATCAAGATGCCGGGATTATTCATGTCTTGGCGATCTCAGGTTTGCACCTGGGCATCGTCTATCTTGCTTTATTGTCTCTGTGGAATTTATTACCCGCACACTTTTGTGATCGGAAAAGATTTAGAACAGCCATTGTACTGCTTCTGCTTTGGATATTTGTTGTTCTTTCAGGTTGTAGTTCATCTGCAGTCCGGGCCGCCACCATGTTTTCTTTTTTCGAAATCGCGGGTTTAGTTGGTCGAGGTAAATATTCGATCAATACGCTCTGTGCGTCTGCTCTTTTTATGTTGCTCATTAATCCACAGCTTATTTTTACAGTAGGTTTTCAGCTATCGTACCTCGCGGTACTCGGCATCTTGATTTTGCAAAAACCAATTGAGGCTTTGGTGTCCGTGGAAAATAAAGTGCTAAAAGGATGTTGGAAACTAATGTCCTTGTCTTTGGCGGCACAGGTTTTTACGTTGCCACTAACCCTCTTTTATTTCCATCAATTTCCCATGCTTTTTGCGGTGACAAGTTTCTTAGCTGTTCCCTTGACCGCCATGGTTGTGCAGATTGGATTGCTCTCTTTAGCCTTGCACAGCGTTCCTTTTATTGGAGGGGCTCTTCTGGTACTATTGGAGGCATCCTTGTCCTTGATAAATCTGATTGCGACGGATCTTGGAGGTTCGTTTGACTCGGTGATCCGCAATATTTGGGTTTCGCCTAGCCATTGTCTGTTGTGGTTTAGCGTCATGATCTCGTTGACCTGGCTGATTAAGTCAAGAAGTGAGAAGGCAGGGATTTTTGTCTTGTCGTCGGCTTTGCTGTTGCAAGTAGCCAGCCTGATTGAGGAAAGGGATTGCACCAATCAGCGGTTTTTTATCTGTTATTTCGTGGAAGGCAGCTCCTACGGTGCATATGTCGAGCATACAAGTGCCCTAAAGTTGATGCCCGAAACCCTAGCAGCATACCAGGAGGAGCGCAGTTCTGCAGGGCATTTTCTACGCCATCGAATCGTCAAAGATACCACCATACATTTACTGGGAGATACTGGAAAGAATGGGTACATGCAGACGATTGAGATGGGGGAAACACGATGTTGTATTCTACAAGACTCCTTACTCCAGAGTGAACAAGTGAGGAGTTGTGACATTATTTGGGTGAACGGAGCGGCAGCAAGAATTGATGAGTCGGTCTTAGCTGCAGGTAAAACAATTATTGTTGATGGGTCATTGACCGAAGACGAATCTTTGGCATTCCAGAATCTTCACCAGAATCGATTTGCAAATGTGCATGATGTGCGCCGAGACGGCGCTCTAACGATAGACCTAAAATCATTGCCATGAAGAAGAATATACTACCCGGCAGTCCGGAAAGAACAGGCATTTTAGTTTTGTCTTTACTGATTATTTTGGTTGTGGGCCTGAGACTCCAGATGAGAAGAACTTCTCCACCTATTTTATGGAGTATCGATGCCCTAGTTATTCCGAAGTCAACGTCACCGGAGATTGAGAAGGTTGCATTAAAAAAAGACATCAGCTCTGAACGAATTTTGGTCAATGAGGTAGATGCTGATCAATTGGTCAAGCAAGGCTTACAGAGATATGTGGCTGAGCGGTGGGTTAAGTATAGAAAATCAGTTGGAGGATTTCGGAATACGGAAGATCTGAAGCGGATCTACGGATTGCCAGCAGATTGGCTAGCTGAGCGTGGGGCATTATTGGAGTTTGGAGAAGAATCGAAACCGACAAGGAAGGAGAAAGGACCAGTGGTTGCAGTACCAGTGAGGAAAATGAAGACAACGAAAAAGGCGCCAAGTACGATCAAGCCAGCGGAAATGAAAATCAAGACGGAAGTGATCCTAGATATCAATCAGTCTAATATGTATCAATGGCAAGCGCTATCGGGTATTGGGCCCTATTATGCAGAGCGGATTGTTAATTTTCGAGATAAATTGGGTGGGTTTTCTCACTTGGACCAAGTGGGGGAGACGTATGGCTTGCCCGATTCTGTCTTTCAAAAGGTCAAGCCCCAGCTTCGGGTCTCTCCAATTATAAATAAGATAAAAATAAATTGGCTGACTAAAGATGAGCTAAAAAAGCACCCTTACATTAAGTGGAAAGATGCGGGAATATTAATTAATTATCGAGATCAACATGGCGACTACGAGGAGGTAGAAGACCTTTCCCGAATTC
>CAJQNM010000215.1 GCA_905479665.1 uncultured Saprospiraceae bacterium | reverse complement strand
CACTCAGACTCGATATATAGTCCGAATTGGTCAGAGCTACTGATACTTTGATCTCTTTTTCGCCCACCAGGTAGCTCGGTTTTGTGCCATTGATTACAAAGGGAAAGGAAAATAACTTTCCCTGAAGCAAGGTTTGTGCCTGCTGAGTTTCCATCTCATTATTCCACCTGCAGCGTAAGGTCACGATTTGCGGGATGTTGCCTTGCACTACACTCACTCCGTCACGAAAAACTTTCCGGTACGGCAAAAATTCTGATTTGCTACCTTCTGAAACGGTCAGCCCAGTCCATTTGAGACTCTTTAATACACCCTGGCTTTCCCCTATTTCCACTTCAAGCCCTTCGCGAAGTTTTGCCTCCACGATGAGTGTCGATCCAGTCGCAAAGTTGAGTAGTGTTTCGTAAAATATCAACAAAAGAAACAGGACAATTAGGCTGTGCCAGGCCGGATTGATCAAGATGAAGCAAATCAATATAGCCAGACCTAAGAGGACAGCGACCAGTCGGTCTACGAGGTGCAGATTGTATCGTTCTTGTCCTCCCTGGTAGTTCAGCCGGCTGAGACGGGGGTTGACTAATCTAAAATAGACGAATCCAGTCGCGAGGATCGCAATTAGTATGACCGCAAAGCCGGCCCAGCTAAAACTATTGTTGATCGATTCAAACATTCGCACTGAGACTGCGATAACTATTGGTCATCATTTGATTTTCCAGGATGTATAAAATATGCTCATTGATGGTGAGCTTGCCATGCGCGTCGCGAAAAAGTAACTTACATCCCAGCAAGAACTGAATGCCTTGATTTATTTCCCGCATTTTTTCTGGCCCTACAAATTTTGATAATTCTTGCTCACTGGCAGTCCGATATTTCATGATGTGCACCAAAAGTGTCCAATACCGGTTGATAAGCCGGTTGAGCACATCGCCGCTCCGCCATTGTTCGGGATCTTGATCTGCAAGACGACACCACTCTATGAGTGCCGAGCCAATATTGTAATCTGTAGATCGTCCAATAATGCGTGCTTTGCGCTTTTTTCGTTTTTCCTCTTCTTCCCGATTTTTCAACCGTCCATTTTCCAAAATGGCCCCATCCCGGATCAGAATGGCCCGAGTAATTTCTTCGGCTGACATCTGATCGGTGCAAAATGCTTCGACAAACTGTTGAGAAAAATTAAAATGGGTATCCATTTGATTTTTCATCCAGTGGTTTGTGACCACAATAAAAAATAGCCGCCGGCTGTATTTATTCACATCGGCCATGAGGGCCTGGACGTTTTCAAAGAATGTATGGTGTTCACTGCGCCATAATTCTAGGTCATCTATCACGACAATGACTTGATGCGTGATGGTGTGTTTATTGATAAAGCTCAGGGCTTCATCGAGGTCAGCGGTGGTGGTCATTTTTCGACCTTCCAGGTTTATCTCTGAGTTTTGTCGTAAGTCGATAAGTAAATGGGGCAGATCAAGATGGTGGAGAGATCTCACCAAAGCTGTTCGACCAGAAAGGCGTTTACCATAGATGAGTACCGATCCTCGATATCCGTTTTGCCATTTTTGCAATGTCTTGCGCAGCAGCTCATCAAAACCTCCACGATCCACAAAAAAGGATTGGCCCAGGTAACCTTTCTTAAGAAAAAGTTCATGCCCTTCATGATGACTCTCTTCATGAGTATGCTCTTCAATAAAATCGATTACGCCAGACAGTCCTGTGTCCTTGTGCAGCCGGCCTTGTGGTCTCTTGCGCCAGAGATCGATGAGCTGCGTACGAATGCGATTGATGGGAATTCTGGCAAACCACTGGTCGCGGCTTTGTCGATAGGTACTTAGCGATAACGCTGCTGTATCGAGGAATTGAAATTTTTCGTCAAACAAATTGGAAATGAGCAACTTACTCGCCAATTGGCTAGAGATATCCTGGATCGAAGAGCTAATCTCGTGCCTGACCTTTACCATTTCCTTTAGGTAGTCATCGAGTGTTTCCGAGGGCAACTTTGCATCGACAGCATCTGAATTTGATTCGTGCTGATTGATCAAAATCATTTGGATGCTGTTGCGACTATTTAGGATTGTCACGATTCCACGATCCAGTAATCGGGTATATTCCTTAAGTACACGAACTGCAGCAGGATTTATCTCGGCTTCAATCCAACTCCGCACACCTTGTCTAAAATTGAGCTCCTTGACCAAGAGGTTGCCATTTTCGATCTTGATTGGCATTTGGGTCAGTCCCGGCAGATTGTAGTCAGGGTCGAGGATTTGCGCGGATATTTTAGCACCTTCTAGACTTTCATTAAAGCGCTCCAGGCCCAGTGCGATTGCACCCAGATCCTGATTGCTCGCATCGTCAGCCACCTCCCTCATTCTTTCTATCTGTTCATTCAGACGATGAATGAGCTCGTCGAGCGCCTGATCCATGAGCATGAGCCTCCTACTGGTGACCGAACTGAATGAGGATATGTCGACCCGGATTTGATTGAGTAGATTTTCTTTTTCAGGAAAAGCAACGACTTGATCGGCAAGCGATTTTATTTGGCCCTGAATGGTGGACATAGGTGAGTCAAAATGCCTCCAACGCTTGAGTAGTTCCTCATCTATGTGGCTTTCTTTGGCCAGCTCATTGAGGCCATTGAGTGCTTCTGCGGTCGCGAGGCGGATTATCCTCTTGGTTTCCTGGACCAGATTTATGCTATCGACTTGGGTCAACACTCCATCCTGGATAAACTGCTTATCACGATACAATCGGAAGCAAACATCTCTGATTAAGATACCCAGTTGCTTTACCAACGGAGCAATCTCATGGGCAAACTTACTGGTTCGATACTGCACAAATACATCAGAGGTAACCCGCTCTTCCATTTGAGCAGCTATATCACTCAAACAGGCGTGACCTGCCTTACTGAGGCCGGCCAGCGCGAGACCCTCCTGCTCGATCTGCTCGAGAAAAACTTTCAAAATGGATTTGACTTCACTTAGCATGTTCCAGTAAAATTACCGATTGTACTGACATTGTAAGAACGCAAAGACATTTGCTGTATCTTTCTCGGCGATGTCGAGCAAAACAGGTAAAAAAAAATCAGGATGTTTTCGATGGGTGAAGAGGCTAGGCGGATTTATCTTCCTACTGTATTTGATCGGTTTGGGATCACTCTATTTCCTCCAGGATGATCTCATTTTTCATCCGGATCGTCTGCCTGAAAATCACTCCTTTCGTACCGGTACGGAGGTGGAGTTGGAGGTAGATAAAGGGATCTTCATCAATTGTTTGTTGATGCCAGAATCGGGTGCAGAGGGAGTCATTTTGTACTTACACGGCAACAGAGGCTCCAATCGGCGATGTCTTCGTCAGGCTCAAAGTCTTGCGGGCAACAGCCTGGATATCTTCATGCCTGATTATCGTGGTTATGGCAAGAGTGATGGTGCGATGTATGGAGAGAAACAGGCCTTTGCTGACATGCAGATCGTCTACGACTACTTGCTGAAAGACTATCGAGAGGAAAACATTACGATAGTAGGGTACTCGCTCGGCTCAGCGATGGCAAGCCATCTCGCTGCTGAGAATAATCCTGGCAAGCTGGTGCTGGTCGCTCCGTTTTACAGCATTCTCGATTTGAAGAATATGCGTATTCCAATCGTTCCGAGTTTCCTGGCTAAATATCCATTTCGGAATTACCGAGCGCTGGAAAGTGTGCGCTGTCCTGTGCAAATCTATCATGGTACAAACGATGAGTTGATTCCTTTCTCATCAGCATTGCGACTACAGGAAATAAACCCTGATGGAATAGAGGTCATCCCACTAAAAGGAGAGGGTCACCGAGGAGCAATATTTGACCATGCGTTACGCCGAGGGTTTTCTCAGTTTGTACGGAAATAGAAACATTACCAGAAGTATCCATAAATAGCTGCCAAGATCCCTAAGATCATCAGTGCTGCAAAATTAAAAGACCAATCGGTTTTGAATAAACTACGTTCTAATTTGAGTCCTTTTTCGGTATGGCCAGTCAGCGATATGCCCACTATGATTCCAGCTAGTATCAGGAAGTTAATTCCCATCTGGTTGAGAAACGGCATATCTGGGAATAGGACATTCATTCCCCAACTTAATGGCAATGAAACAATCACAGTAATAAGTGCTGCAGTGGTGGTCGTTCTTTTCCAAAACAATCCGAATAAGAAAACGGCCAAAATACCTGGACTAAAGAATCCTGTATATATTTGGATAAATTGAAATATTTGATCAAAATTGTTAAGTAACGGCGTTAAGACAATACCGGCAAGCAGGGAGAGTGCAGCAACGATCCGGCCTACTTTGACCAATTTTAATTCGGATGCATTTCGATCAAAAATACGCTTGTGAATATCGAGGGTATAAATAGTGGATGTACTATTTACGATGGAGCTGAGCGAGGATCCGATGGCCGCCACGAGTGCTGCAACGACTACTGCCTTAAGACCGGTGCCCACATAATTGCTGACTACCCAAGGAAAGGCTTCATCCGCTTTGCCAATGTCTGCTCCCAATACAAATGCGGCGATGCCAGGTAGGACCACAATAAATGGAAGAAACACTTTGATAAAGGCTGCAAAAATGACACCTTTTTGAGCTTCTTTGAGGTTCTTGGCCGCCAATGCTCGCTGGATAATATATTGATTGAAACCCCAATAATACATGTTGGCGATCCACATGCCACCGATCAAAACTCCGACGCCAGGCAACAGCTTGTAGGCCGACTCATACTCACCTGTTTCAATATTGAGGAAGGTGGAGTCTTTCTCAAAAATCATGTCAAATTTTTCTGGAGCCTTGTCAATGAGCATTCTCACACCGGCCATCACTCCCTCCCCGTCACTCACAGCATTGAGGATAAGAACGGAAGCCATGGTGCCTCCCACAAGCAAAACCACCACCTGAATTACATCTGTCCACACGACCGCCTTCAAGCCCCCGAATACGGAGAAGGTTGCCGAATAAATTGCTAAGCCTATGACTGCCCAAAATAGCGGCACGCCTAAAATGCTGTTGAGTGCGAGGCCGCCCAGATAGAGCAGTGAGGTAATGTTTACAAAGACAAAAATGAGGAGCCAAAAGATAGCCAATCCAGTTCTGACCCTACCATCAAAGCGCTTTTCTAAGAACTCCGGCAGCGTGCTGATGTTATATTTTAGAAATAGGGGCATGAGGAACTTTGCCACGATAATCAGTGTGGCAGCTGCCATTAATTCGTACGTGGCAATTCCGAGCCCGAGTGCAAACCCAGACCCCGCCATTCCAATCATTTGCTCGGCAGATATATTACTGGCAATGAGAGATCCCCCAATGATCCACCAGGGCAGAGATTTTCCGGCTAAGAAATACTCTTGCGCAGTAGTGCTCCGGTTGCGATTGGCGATCCAAAGGCCGATGCCCATCATTGCTACCAGATAGGCAATAAAAATAGTGAGGTCTAGTGTAGAGAAGCTCATAGTATAGGTTAGTGCGGGAAAAGGTAGTGAAATCTTGCTTGCCTTAGTAACTGTCAGGATTTTCTCCTTCCGGTGGTTCAGCCAGCAGTCGCAATTGTTCTGATATTTCCAGCTCTTTGCTCACTGAAGATGCCAAAGGATGTGATTCACGCAATTTCTTCAAGAGCTTCTCCTGAAAAGCTTGCACCATTTGTGGGTGTTGCTTTGAGACATCAACCAGCTCCTCTGGATCCGCGCTGCTGCTGTAGAGTCGATCGGATGGACCAGATGCAGGGTTGCCTGTGGCATAGCCCGAACCTAGATCTCGCTTACCACTGCTGTAAATGTATTTCCAATCCCCATCGAGCAACATGTATTTATTGTCAGTCAGGTATTCGCTAAAAATAAGATCATGTTTTGCAGAGCCATCTGCAATCGATTGCAAAGGAAGACCATGGGTAGCGAGGGCAGGTGTTCCGGTCGCACGAACGATGGTCGGACTGATATCTACCAGTTCGACTGGTGCCTGGATCTCTCCACTGCCATAGCCGGCCATGATCAGAGGAACATGCACGGCCTCTTGCCACATCATGTGTTTTTCAAATCGCCCGTGATGATTTAATAAATAGCCATGATCTGAAAAGAACAAAATGAGGGTCTTCTCGCGAATATTTAATTTTTCCAAGTGCGCCAAGATCCTACCTACATTTTGATCTACGTAGGCTACGGATTGATAGTATGAGGAGGTAATGCCTTTTTTCTCATCGGGGGTCAGGTCGGAGAACACCTTCGGAATCCAGATCGAATCTTGTGGACCCGCAACTGGCAAAGTGATCTCCTCGGGTGCAATTAAGTCTTGAAATTCAAGAGGAAAATTGAAGGGGGAGTGGGGCTCGTGAAAGCTCAGAAAAGTGAAAGATCGTTCTCCCTGATGTTTAGAGATGAACTCCATGGCTCGATCCGTAAAAAAGGACGCTTCACTGCGCACAAAAGATTGGCCAGAGGAAGCCCGATCCGCGTTAAGCCATATCCGTGCGTGATCCCGGAACGGCTTCCAGACCGGCCGGACACGCACCTCCGGGCTGAGTTCAAGTTCTGGCAGGCTGTCGATATAGCTGCGATGATCCCGGCGAGTTTTTATCAACTCGAAGCCGTGTTGGAGTGAGGAATTGAAGTGATTTTTTCCAAAAATGGCGGTGCGAAAGCCCTGCGTCGCGAGATGCTCTGCCAGCGTAGTCACAGAATCTGGCAAGGCGGAGCGCAAGAGGGTAGTCCCGGTGGCGTGGGGATACCGACCTGTGAGCAAACTGGCCCGCGAAGGCGTGCACATCGGCGAATTTGCGTAAGCCTTCATAAAACGCATTCCACTTTTGGCAAGCTCATCAATGTGTGGAGTCTGAGCAAGCCCATTGCCATAGTAGCCCAATGCATGAGTAGCCAGATCATCACACATCACGATGAGTACGTGCTGAAACGACTTCTCAACTGGAGTGGAAGAAGGTTTTGAGCCGCAGCTCAGGAGTAGTGCGAAGCAAAAGACGATGAACACTCGCACCCCAATCTATTGGGAGTCGAGTAAAAAGAGCAATGCCACACTGATGATCATTCCGCTCAAGAATATGATTAGGGAAATGCGCAGGTATCGATTCTTATGTGCCAGCACTCTTCCCAAATAATAGATATCGTCGGTCAGGCTCTCAGGCACTAACTGATTTACGATAATGCGATTTATTTCTTCTCGAAATTGCATTCGATCGAGGTCCAGATGATTTTCGTAAAAAAGGTAGTTTTTTGTTTCCCCATTGCCTTGGTTCTTGTGCGGATAGATCGCCAGGATGGAGAAAAAAAGCGACCCGACGGTTGCAGCAATCAGTGGCCATACGGTAGTGAGCGATGGGATGTGATCCATGCGTTGTACTCCAATCAAGATGCCGCCCATGAGCAGAGAGAGGATGATCGAATTTACGGTAATGACAATATTGGCCTTGCGATCGATGATCTCGAGCAGCTGATAGTGGCTGTCGTACATGCTCTGCAGTAGCGTTTGGGTACTGCGTGACTGTCGTACTTTAGAAGTTGATTTCTTCCCTTCGAGGGTCTCTATTGTTGGGTTGACTGGCAAAGCTGCACCAATATCGTGAAAAAAAAGTCCGTAAGGGTACCTCCGCAAACTCGTTCAGGGACTTAACAAAAATTCTTTGAAATTTCTAAATAGTCGCTTTCCCATTTATACATCGTTACTTCTCAGTCACTTAGCTCGGATCCGTCGACTATTGAGTCCACGAGGACCCGGAGTTAGGCTCCTTCAGAGCTTCCTGAAGTATCCCTAAATAAGTCCGCCGATCTTGGCTTGCAATCGATACTTGCCTCCCTCCTTCGCAATTAATTCCTCGTGGCCGCCTTGCTCGACTATTTGGCCTTCTTCCAGCACATAGATGCAATCTACGTCTGTGATCGTGCTGAGGCGATGCGCTATGATGATGGATGTTCGGCCTTTCATCAGCTGATTGAGCGCGTCCTGGACGACTTTTTCAGATTCTGAGTCAAGCGCTGAGGTTGCTTCGTCTAGCAAGAGAATGGCGGGGTCTTTGAGGATGGCACGCGCGATTGCGACCCGCTGTCGCTGACCGCCAGATAGTTTTACGCCACGTTCGCCGATGATTGTATCCAAACCTTCGGGAAATGTCTCAATAAACTCCCATGCGTTGGCTAGCGATGCAGCCTCAATCACTTCAGTCTCACTGGCCTTCTCCTTTCCGTACATGATGTTTTCGCGGATGGTGCCTCCAAAAAGAATCACCTCTTGCGGCACGAAAGCAAGACTGTTGCGGTAGGCTCTTATGTCAAAATCACGGATATCATGACCATCGACCAAAATCTGCCCCTCCTGGTAGTCGTAAAAACGCAAAAGCAATTGTAGGATCGTGGACTTACCTGCACCGCTCGATCCTACCAATGCGATTTTAGATCCAGCTTTGACCGAAAGGTCGATCCCATTGAGAACTTCAATATCTGGACGACTTGGATAGGTGAAGTGGACATTTTGGAAGGTGATATCGCCTTTTATCCCTAAATCTGGTAGATCGTTCTGATCGTCAATTTCAAGTTCGCCGGTGCTATTTAATATTTCACGGACCCGCTCGGTCGCGCCGATTGCGGAGAGTAACTGCGGATAAAAATTACCAAGACTCCCGATCGATGCTGCAATGATGATGGAGTAGGTCACAAATGAAATCAGACTGCCTGCAGAGATCGTCCCATTTTGAACCATCATAGCAGCTTGCCAAATGATAAAAAACAATCCTCCAAAGAGGACGGTGATAATCAATGTGGCAAACATGGCTCGATAGCGGGCAAATACCATCGATATGGAAACAACCTTGCTGATCGATTTACGAAATCTGCGATCTTCAAACGACTCACTGACAAACGCCTTGATGATCTGAATCCCCTGCAAAGAGTCGCCTAGCAAAGAATTTGCCTCTGCGAGCTCGTCTTGCCTTTTTTGCGAGTATTTGCGCACGAAACGTCCAAAAAATCCAGCAATAATGCCAATGACCGGGATCACTACGACTAGCATTAGACCGGTGAGACGGGGGGTCGTGAGAAAAAGAAAACCGATGCCAACTACCAAAATGATCAATTGTCTTAGGAATTCAGCCAGCGTAATGGAAAAAGCCGAATATAATTGTTCTACATCTGCTGTGAGACGACTGATCAGATCTCCCGTCTTACTCTCCTCAAAAAAAGTGATCGGGGAAGAAATCAGCTTTCGGTAGAGCGCTTTGCGGATATCGCCGATGCCATTCTCACTCACTTTGGCAAAGAGCATGACCCGACTAAAGGAAATAAGGCCCTGCATCAAGAGCACCGCGATGATGATGTATCCCAACTGGACGAGAGAAAAGTCTATCACCGCCTTCTCCTGCGCGACATCGACCATCTGGCCAATCAACCAGGGGAAGATCATGAATACCAGGCTGGACAGAAAGAGCAGCACCATGCCTATGATGAAATGCCAGCGGTAGGGTCGGATATACTTGAAGATCGCAAGTGCCTCCCGTAGATTTTCCCGGGTCAACTTGACCTTCTCTTCTGTATCGATCGCTCTAATTTTTTTTCGTCCTAACAAATTTGATCTTGATTTACGCTGAGTGAATACAACACAATACCACGTTGGTAGTTTTGCGGCACAAAGATAATGGCCCAAAGCAATCTGGAACGGCCATACATTTTTATCTTTCCTATCGAACTACAAAGCATATGGCACGTTTTTTAAGAACTCAGGTTAGTGATTTGATGAGACAGATCGGAGTGATCCCGGTATTCTATCATGGTAAAGTCGACGAGACCATCCAAATCGTCGATGCATGCTACCGCGGTGGGGCCAGGGCCATCGAGTTTACCAATCGGGGCGATTTTGCGCACGAAGTCTTTACTGCGCTTTCTCATCATGTCCGATCCACCTACACGGATCTTGCCCTCGGCATCGGCTCGATTGTAGATAGTGGTACGACCAGCTTGTATTTGCAGCTGGGTGCAGATTTCATCGTGTCTGCTAGCTTGCGCGAAGATGTGGCGCTCACCTGCAATCGCCGCAAAGTGCTCTATGCTCCGGGGTGCGGTAGTCTCACCGAGATTGGTCGAGCTGAAGAATTGGGTTGTGACATCATCAAGTTATTTCCAGGAGGCACCTACGGCCCCGGTTTTGTCAAAGCGATCCGTGGTCCACAACCATGGACATCCATCATGCCGACAGGCGGAGTGGATATTACCGAAGCAAATTTGACAAGTTGGTTTAAGGCGGGCGTATCATGTGTAGGGATTGGGTCTGCACTGGTGACCAAAGAGATCATAAAGGATCAAGACTGGTCACTCCTGCAAAGCCGAATGGGAGATGTTGTCGGGACGGTGAAACGAATTCGGTCGTAAATAGAGTTTTTTTGCCGGTGTTGCCCCAGGACTGCTTATTCTCAACGAGGATACGGGGACGGAGTATCAATTTGCCAACGCACATAGAGACCGGATACGAGTTTTAAATTGGTCGCATGCACATCGGGCCCATGGTTGAGGTTGGACTCGAGAAGGGAAATCCGCACTACATGTTTGGGGTCCATTTCGGGAGAGATTTCTAGAAGAGGGCGAGCTTTGCCCCTTGACGGAAAAGCTATCTTTAGGCCTAACTCTTACACATGTCTGCAGAACAAAAAAGGCTGGACGCGGTCTACGCTGATAAAGCGAAATGGCTGGAATGGGGTCCCTATCTAAGTGAGCGCCAGTGGGGTACAGTCCGGGAAGATTATAGTGCAGACGGACAACCATGGGGCTATCTGACGCATGACAAGGCCCGTAGCCAGGTCTATCGGTGGGGCGAAGATGGAATCGCCGGCATTTGTGATCGGCATTCGGCCATCTGCTTTGCCATTGCCATGTGGAACGGCAAGGATCCAATTCTCAAAGAGCGACTTTTTGGTTTGAGTGGTCCAGAGGGCAACCACGGCGAAGATGTCAAGGAACTCTACTATTACCTTGACTCTACCCCGACTCACTCCTACATGAAGCACCTCTATAAGTACTCTCAACGGGCCTTCCCTTACGCAGACCTCTTGCGAAGAAATGCCGAACGTAGCCTCAAAGAGCTAGAGTACGATTTGCTCGATACGGGTATTTTTGATGATCAGACATATTTTGATGTATTTACCGAGTACGCAAAGGCTTCTGAAGAAGATATTCTCATCCGTATCACTGTGCATAATCGCTCAGGTGAAACCGCCGCTCTGACCATGCTCCCTACATTGTGGATGCGCAATCTCTGGAGTTTTAATCAAATGGAGGGCCGGCATTGCATCGAGAAAGATCTCGAGAAAAGTCATTTTGGTCGGGTTCAGGTCACCCATCCAAAATTGGCTGATCACTATCTCTATTTCGAGCAACCAGACCGTTGGCTATTTACCGACAATGAGACGAATCGCGAAGCCGTGTGGGGTGCCCCTAATAGTGATCCTTATGTAAAAGATCTCTTTCATAAGGCAGTCATAGAAAATGATTTTTTTGATACGCAGGCGCGCTCCCATGGAACCAAATTTTCGCCGCTTTACCAGCTCGATTTAGCCGCAGGGGAAAGTCATGAAATACGCCTAAGACTTTCTAAGCGGAAAACGGAGAAAAATCCCCTAAAGAAAGAATTCGAAACAACATTTTCCCAGCGCATTTCAGAAGCAGATGAATTTTACGCACGCTTTGCCAAAAATGAGTCTAGTCGACATCGCGACCGCACAAATATTCAACGGCAAGCATTTGCTGGTATGATGTGGAGTAAACAATACTACCACATTGATATGGAAACCTGGATGCACGGAGATCCCGGTCTGATGCCACCACCTAAGAGCAGATCGAAGGGGCGTAATAAAAAATGGATGACCCTCAACAATGAGGACATTATTTCCATGCCCGATAAATGGGAGTATCCTTGGTATGCTGCGTGGGATTTAGCGTTTCATTGCGTGCCCCTTGCCATGATTGATCCGGATTTTGCTAAAGGGCAGCTCATACTCATAACACGTGAATGGTACATGTCTCCCAATGGCCAGATTCCGGCCTATGAATGGGCATTTTCCGATGTTAATCCACCCGTGCAAGCTTGGGCCGCTTTACAGATTTTTGAAATCGAACAGAAATTATTTAATCGCAGGGACGTCACTTTTCTCAAACGTATTTTTAATAAACTGACTTTAAATTTTACCTGGTGGGTAAATCGAAAGGACAGTCGCGAAAATAATGTCTTCGAAGGAGGTTTTCTTGGTCTAGACAATATCGGAGTTTTTGACCGCAGCAGCAAAATACCCGGTGATGGAGTATTGGAGCAAGCAGATGGTACAGCCTGGATGGCTTTGTTTTCTTTGAATATGTTGCAAATTGCCATAGAGATTTCGCAGGTTGATCCAGCCTACGAAGATATGGCCACCAAATACTTCGAGCACTTCGTTTATATTGCCGAGTCCCTCAATAAGATCGGAGATGATTGGGTAGGCTCTTGGGACGAAAAAGATGGATTTTTCTATGATTTATTGGTATTGCCAGAGGATCAATATATACCAATTAAAATCCGGTCTTTGGTGGGCTTGCTCACCCTCACTGCGGTCGCAGTGCTCGAAAAAGAAAAGCTCGCTAATATGAAGAGCTTCTCTTATGGTTTAAGATGGTTTCGTGACTACCGCCGTAAACACGGCAAGTATCTGGTCATTGAGAACATAGCTGCAAATGAAGACATCCTGCTATCTCTCGTACCACTAGATCGCAAGGTCAGATTGCTTGAGGCGCTCTTCGGCAACAATGAGTTTTTTAGCGATTTCGGTATCCGGTCACTCTCGAAAGTGCATCAGGATCCCTATAAATTGCAGCTCGGGCCAGACGAATTTTCAGTCACGTACGATCCCGCTGAATCGACGAGCTATTTGTATGGAGGAAATTCCAACTGGCGAGGTCCCATCTGGATGCCGATTAATTTTCTCTTTATCAAGGCCCTAGAGACCTACTACGAATATTATCAAGACGACCTGAAATTTGAGTGTCCCGTCGGCAGCGGCAATTTAGTGAATCTCAAGGAGGCGGCAGATGAAATAAGCCAGCGACTCATTGCGATTTTTGAAAAAGATGAGCATGGTGATCGGCCGGTGCATGCTTTAGATCGTGAATATTATCGTGACCCACATTTTGAAGACCTAATTTTATTTTATGAATATTTTCATGGAGATAATGGTCGAGGTATAGGAGCCAGTCATCAGACTGGGTGGACGGGGTTGGTGGCTGAGCTTATCTGGAAGCTATGAGTTTTGAGCCTTGAGTTTTGAGCCTGGGAGGGGTCAGCTTTGAGGGGGCAGGGGTCAGCCTTTCAGAGGGAAGGGAGAAAGAGGGTCGCACGGGATAAATTGGAATAAAAATCATCAGTAATAAGGTATTTAGGATCCTCCTTTTGGCAAGCTCTTTTGGTACCCGATAATCATGCGGCGTAGTTGAGATATCTCATCGAGGGAGGCCTTTACTTTAATATTCTCTCCTTGCAATAGTTTCAGGTCACAGCAAAGCAGCATTTGAGTTTCCAGTTCACACAGGGATCCGATAGAAATGTCCAGAAAATGTTGCAATTGAGGAATGGTTCCCCGTCCACATCCTTCGCTAATATTTGAGGGCACTGATACTGCAGCCCTCCGCAATTGAGAAGTAATTCCAAATTTCTCCGTAGATGGAAACTCAGCAGTAAGTATATAGATGTCGCGAACCAGGATTCGGCTACGCTTCCAGACCTCTAGATTTCTGAAATTTCTCATAAGATGGTTTTATCAAATCTATTCTTTTTCCTGCTTTTTTGCAAACCCGCCCACCTGCCCCCTGAACCTGACCCCGGCCTCCTGTCCCCTGAAAGCTGCCCCTGACCCCTGAAAGCTGCCCCCTCAAAGTTGACCCCTCAAAGCTGCCCCCTCAAAGCTGACCCCT
>CAJQNM010000214.1 GCA_905479665.1 uncultured Saprospiraceae bacterium | reverse complement strand
CCATCCGATGTCCTACTTTAATAATTCATGGAGACAGAGATTCTTTCTTTCCGATTGAAATTCCAGTGGAAGCTTACGAGGCCATACCTAATTCCTACCTATGGATTGTGCCCAATGAAGGTCATGCTCCTGCGGGAATCTATAGCCGAGAATCCATATGGGCAGATGTATTATTTACCGTGATGAAAGAATTTTATGCAGGAGCTTGGGATTAGAAAAATGCATGTATTAAATAATATAGTTTATATGGTTCCTAAAAGAGGATAGCTTCGCTTGAACTAAAAATTTGCGTGATCTGTGACTTCTTCTTTTAAGAAAAATTGAAAGAAATTCAATCCACTGGGGTCTCGGAGAATCAAATTATTACACTAGAAAATGAACGAAATGAATCGATTAATAAAATATGCACTCCTTCTTCTTGTCACGTTGGCTGTGTTAGATTGTGCAAAAGAGAATTCAGCAAGCTCCACTGTCGACGACTTAAAATTGTTGAATGCCAAAACAGCAACTTCCGATTGGCTCACCTATGGTCTCAACTACTCAGAAGACAGACACAGCCCATTGACACAGATCAACAAATCAAATGTATCTGAACTAGGCCTCGCCTGGAGCATTAACCTCGGCACCCGACGCGGTCTGGAGTCTACTCCGCTGGTACATGAAGGCATCATGTATTTTACCGGCACCTGGAGTAAAGTCTATGCAGTAGACGTCCGAAAGGGTGAGATCATTTGGACATACGATCCAGAGGTGCCAAAAGAGTGGGGTGAAAAGGTCTGCTGCGATGTGGTAAATCGAGGAGTGGCCCTATATGAAGATAAGGTCTATCTAGGAACGTTAGATGGGCGTTTGATCTGTGTAGATGCAAAGACAGGTGATATGAACTGGGAGAAAATTACTGTCGATCAGAGCAAACCCTACTCGATTACCGGTGCTCCAAGAATCGTAAAAGGAAAGGTCATTATCGGGAATGGTGGTGCGGACTTGGGGGTGCGTGGCTATGTGACCGCTTATGATGCAATCACCGGTGATCAGTCTTGGCGGTTTTATGTGGTTCCAGGCGATCCCAATGAGCCCTTTGAATCTGATGCCATGGAAGAAGCAGCAAAGACCTGGACCGGCGAGTGGTGGAAGTATGGTGGAGGTGGGACTGCTTGGGATGCGATGGCGTACGACCCCGAATTGAATCAACTCTACATCGGTACCGGAAATGGTGCTCCATGGAACAGAGACGTGCGTAGCCCAGGAGGAGGAGACAACCTATATTTATCGTCGATCGTCTCTCTAAATCCTGACGATGGTGAACTCCTCTGGCATTATCAAACGACTCCCGGAGACTCATGGGATTATACAGCAACCCAGCACATCATTTTGGCAGATCTTGACATTGAGGGTAAGACAAAAAAGGCCTTGATGCAAGCACCCAAGAATGGCTTCTTCTATGTTCTTGATCGAACCAATGGTGAACTCATCTCTGCAGAACCCTACGTCTACACCAATTGGGCCAAGGAGATTGACATGCAGACAGGACGGCCGATTGAGACACAATTTGCCCGCTATCCGAACATGAATTCCCAAATATCTCCCAATGCAGGTGGTGCACACAATTGGCAACCAATGGCCTACAACGACAAAACGGGGCTTGTCTATATTCCTGCTCGAGAAGGTGGAATGTTTTATGGTCAGCCTAAAGAATGGGAATATATTGATGACTCAAGATCTTGGAATACGGCATCATCTTTTAATGAGGAAAACGATACGCACAATGATTCCATCGCCGGGAGAAACTTTGGAAAATTAATTGCCTGGAATCCAATCACTCAAGAGGAGGAGTGGAGTGTCTGGCAGAAATCCTCTTGGAACGCGGGAGTATTGACCACCGATGATCTCGTTTTTCAAGGAAATGCAGAAGGCGAATTTTCCGCTTATGATGCCTACACTGGAGACACCTTGTGGTCCTATTCACTAAAGACGGGTATAGTCGCATCTCCGATTTCATATGAAGTTGATGGAGTGCAATATGTTTCTATTTTGGTCGGGTGGGGTGGTGTGATGGGCCTTTATTCTAAATTTACAGAACAAATAAATCCAGGTACGTTGTACACGTTTGCCTTAGGGAAAAATGAACCCATGCCAAACTTTCCTGAAGCGATTGAGAAGAAATTAATTGATTTGTCATTTGACGCCACACATGAGGAAATTCAACATGGTGCTTCGCTCTTTGGGAGATATTGTCGCACCTGCCATGGTGGAGGTGCAATTCCCAATTTGGCGTTTTCTAGTGGGGAGGTATTTTCTACCTTTCAGCAAATCGTGGGCAAAGGAACACTGCTCGGACTGGGTATGCCGA
The DNA here is from genome assembly GCA_905479665.1 of uncultured Saprospiraceae bacterium. Lineage (GTDB taxonomy): Bacteria > Bacteroidota > Bacteroidia > Chitinophagales > Saprospiraceae > CAJQNM01. Next base: position 872 of record CAJQNM010000214.1, on the reverse strand, counting down.
ATTTTGGAGATAGGTTGTCTGTGAAAGATATTGAGGATATTAAGAACTATATTCTATCGGACGCTAAAGTGCGTCGAGAGAATGCCGCGGAATAATATCACCCATCCAACTCAATCAGCCCATGCTCGAGCGCATAGACGATCATCTCCATCGGGGAGGTGAGGTTTAATTTACCGAGGATATTCTTCCGGTGAGTATAGATGGTATGTGGAGAAATATTAAGCTCGCCAGCAATTTCTTTGGCTACCTTGCCTTTGGCCACTAAGGTCAGGATTTCACGCTCACGGGGAGTGAGTTGGTTGATGCCTTCTTGTTTTTTTGTCGGGAATGATTTCTGAACGATGAGATCAAGGATCTTGCTGCAATAAAACTTCTCACCGCGCGCTGTGGCTGATATCGCATCTACTATTTCCTTGCGACCACACTGCTTGGTGATAAACGAATTGACTCCATTTTGCAGCACTTGGTAGATACGCTGCCTGCGATCGTCCGAACTGATCACCAAAATCTCTGTGCTGGGAGAGGCCTCCTTGATGTCTTTCACGACATGATGATCGAAAAACTTGGGTTGATTGTAATCGAGGACGACCACATCGCAATCATGTTTTTGCACTTCTTCCAGCAATTGTTCGCGGTTTTCGGCCTGTGCGACGACCTGAATCTCATCTGAATCTTCCAATAGCTGGCACAACCCGATCCTACACAACAGCTGTGCATCTGCCACCACCACGGAAGTCTTGTTATTCACTCAGTTAATTTAGACTAAATACATATTGTAAAAGTACGAAGATTGCATTGTTTTAACCACCTATTAAGAACATCAATAGTTCTAAAAAGATCATTCATTTGTAGAAATCACCCGCATCCAGACG
>CAJQNM010000213.1 GCA_905479665.1 uncultured Saprospiraceae bacterium | reverse complement strand
TATTTCCATTAATGCTTTATTTCGATTTTTTTGATCAGGGATCGACATCAGCCCATTAAATGAAAATACGGCGGCCTGAAAAGTTTCCTCCGCAAACTCCAAGTTGAGTGCATCACCCTCCCTAAAGTCAATTTGAGTCTTAAAGTGATGATTTAGCTCCTGCGCTCGATCTATCATTTCTGGCGTCAAATCCACACCGATGATGTCTTGGTACCTCAGCTGATGAAGATGGAAGGTTGTCCTTCCCGTCCCACACCCCAGGAGGCTGTTGAAATACTAACTCTGATTCGTTCGCGGCTTCTTTTGCCCGCATACTTCAGCAAAAATACTCGAAATAGCTCGGCTATTTCTGCGTTTTTTGGCTCGTCTGCAACCAAAATAAGCAAGTGAGCCAAATCGAGCCAGTAATTCAACAGCCTCCTAAAGTGGGTGTTCGGCTAGCCAGCTTGAAACTTGCTCAAAAACCTGTAGATCATCAATATTCTTTTTGACTAGGTTTCCGATGGAAGACAACACCCCACTTCTGGTTTCAGCAATGTTTGTGTAATCGATAAACCTCATTTCCAGGTCAGTCTCCTGATCTAAAAATCGATAGTAGTCTTTCAAAGGCTCAATGATTTTCAGATGTTTTTCAAAGTTTCTACGCTGTCTGGAAGTGTCCTTTTCTTTTCTCAACCACAGTTCTTTTTCTTCCGCTTGGAATATTATGTATAAGTCTGGAAATGCAATTCTTCCTTGGGAAATTTTGGCACGGTAAAATTCATGTGTTTTTGCTTTGGATAGAAATTGGGCGGGGTAGTTGCAGGCCCAGTTGTACCAAATGGGTTGGAAAATGTCACCATCTAGGATAGATATTCTACTAGATTTCAAGCACAGATCGTATCTATCCACTTGTCTTTCATGATACCAATATTCACTTTCCTGCTCGCCTCGCTCAAACAGTAAATTTACCTCAGGGACAATATGGAGCTCTTGAGCGAGCAGATTGCACATGGTCGTCTTCCCTACGCCACTTGGTCCTTCAAAACAAATAAACGGCTGGTTCATTTTAGAGCATCTGCATTCTGCTGGATTTTTGCGGCTTTTCACCAAGCACTACACCAGCGCCGGATAGTACAGAACTCTTATAGAAATAGAATAGTCTTCGATTCATTAGTTTTCGATCAACTGTGAGCAGTGGTATTTTAAATTGAAAGTACGTCTTCTTTGCAACATTGAACTGTAGAGATCTGATTCATGGAATGGTCATTGTGACTTGCCAGCCCTATCGAGCATATGGAAGACTGAGCTGTCGCAGCCGATGCCGCCGGAATCGAACTGAGTACAAAGGTGCACGATGAGAATACAATCGCTTTGTGCCGGAACATGGGTTTTGAGGAAAGGCATAAAAGGAACTCGTTAAGAGTAGGTAATCACTTTTTATTATTTTAAGGGCATCATGGCCCTCAGCGGGATCACTGAGTGCTGGGAGGGCATTTTCTGAGTGCAGTTTTAATGCAACTAATACATCGATTCGCGAAAATGAGTTATTTAAGGAGTTTAAATATTAACACGGAGAAGTCAAATCCTTTTCCGTTTAACGTTCCAGCGATAAAGTTTGCGCGAAATATTGACTTGTCCAATCCAATTACTTTTTTTATCGGAGACAATGGAACTGGTAAATCTACGCTAGTAGAGTCCATTGCTTTTAGACTGCAGTTACCTCATATGGATGGGGCTGAATATTCCAAAAGGTCGTTTGAGGGAGCGATTAGAGTTTCTGAGTATTTGGAATTGCTTTTTAAGATAGATTCGCCACTCGGATTTTTCTTTAGGGCAGAAGACTTTGGAGACTACCTAAATAGCGTTCAGAGGAGAGACCAATCGTTGCATTCGCAGTTATCTGAACTAGAAGGTGAAATCCCGAAGCATATCATTGAGCAAATGAAGGATAATGCAAATTATCAATTGTATCATATGCGTAAGAATTATGGACAAGAATTGAATGCTTTTTCGCACGGAGAGGCGTATCTAAAAATAATACAAGAGAAAGTAAGCTCTAAGGGCATCTTTATTTTAGATGAGCCGGAAGCTGCTCTATCGCCAGCAAAACAACTTTCTTTGATATATCATATCAATTCGCATATTAAAGAACATTTGTCGCAGTTTATAATTGCTACACATTCGCCAATTCTCATGTCAATTCCACACTCCACAATTTATGAAGTAACTGACTCGGGTATGGAGAAAACTGATTTAGAGGACACTGAGCACTATCGTATTACAAAATCATTTCTAAATAACCCAGAAATATATTTAAGACATCTGGAATAGACTGACTTAAAGACGACGTGCGGTGTGATGCGATGTCTCGCTAGCGGTCGACACATCATACATGTGCTGCGACAGGCCCTGCCTTGGCAGACAGGTTGTCAAAATACTCACTTAGCCCTGCTAAACTCCGTTTTGGCGCCTCGTATCTGAAAAAGAATCCTGCGTTATCATTGCAAAAGAGTTATTGGAGGTGCTCATTAGACAAATGCATATTGCTGGCGATAGTGTATTATACTGCACCAAATCAATGGCTTTGCGTTGAAAAAGCTAGTAAAATCACCACATAGTGCTGTATATTGCACCATCTCCTTATCTTGTTGAAGGGTTTTGCTTTTTTTTACACTAAAAGAGCCATATAATGCACGTAGGAGATCTAGTCAACGTAATAAAGGAAAGAAGGAAGATATTGAGGATCAGTCAAAAAGAACTATCGGAACTAACCGACATAGGCCTTAGGACTATCAAAGGGTTGGAATCAGGTAAAACCAATCCAACATTCCATACTCTGGTGAATATTCTTGATGTATTGGGTATGGAGCTTTCAATCAAAACTAAGAAATAGTGAGAACAGCTAAGATCTATAGAAATTCAGTATTGGTGGGAACTATACGAGAGGATGCCGACAAAAGCTACTCCTTTGAATACGAAAATGAATATTTTCAAAACAATAAGCTTCCTGCGGTGAGTTTAACTATGCCAAAAACTAAAAAGCAATATAAGTCAAGTAACCTATTCCCATTTTTCTTCAATATGCTTGCCGAAGGAGAAAACAGAAAAATCCAGTTGAGACGACATCAACTAAGTGAAGATGATCATTTTGGTCTATTACTAGCCACATCGTCTGTCGATGCTATAGGTGCAATAGTTGTTGCGGAGGTAAATGGAAATAAATGACTATCGAAGTATCCGTTTGCCCAGGCACTTTGAAAAAAGGCTTTACGACGTACAGCCCAGGGTGTTTAAGAAGAGTGTTCGCGGGCAAAAAAGTTAATCATGTTTTACCATATGAAAGTGCCGGTCGCTCAGAAGAAGACAATCAAAAATTTATTGAAAATAGGAATAGGATTTCGATTTCAGGTGCTCAGGAAAAAATGTCATTTATCCTGGAGAAAAATAAATTGAGATTAACACGTGCTGGAGAGGTGGGGAATTATATCCTTAAACCCATTCCAAGAGATTTAAAATTTGTAGAACAAGCACCTGCAAATGAGCATTTAACTATGCAAATCGCACAGCAGGTATATGGAATTGATACAGCTCCGAATGCACTAATATTTTTTAGAAGTGGGGAGCAGGCCTACATAACCAAGAGATTTGACGTAAAGAGCGATGGAACTAAATGCGCTACAGAGGATTTCGCAAGTTTGGCTGAAAGAACATTAGACTCACATGGAAAAGAATATAAATATGGTAATATAAGCTATGAGGAAGTTGCTGGCCTGATTAGAAAGTACGTGGGTGCGTATCAAATTGAAATAGAGAAATACTATAGACTCATACTATTCAATTTCCTATTTTCCAATGGAGATGCTCATTTGAAAAACTTCTCATTGATAGAAACTATTTCCGGTGATTTCATAATGAGTCCTGTCTATGACTTGTTGAATACTAGAATTCATGTGGCAGATACTGTTTTTGCTCTCAAAAAAGGATTGTACGCAGATGGGACGGTGCGAAACCCAAGTCGAAATGACCTGTTGAAATTTGGTCTCAAAATAGGGGTCAAGGTAAAGAGACGAGATAAAATTTTCGAGACATTTTTAAATGGTAAAGATTTGGTTTACGATTTAATCAATAGGTCATATCTAAATGATCGGACAAAAAAGAGCTATACTATAGACTACAATACGAGATATAATGTAATAAAGAAATAGCCTGTAGCAAGGTCAACCTACGTATCCTCCTCCTCCATCCCCTTCAACATCACTGTGATATTCCCAAAACCCCGGAAGGCTACTTTTGCAGTCACGAAAGCATACCAAACTAAGATCGCTACAAGGAAAATAAGCCACAATAAATTGTTCATGCGAAGGACGTTTTTGGTTTGATCAATGATCCAATATACATAGCCAATCCGGTGCAGAGAAAGGCTAAATTTCCTGCCCAGAAGGGACCAATATTGTCGGCGATGTGGGTGGTGGACTCGATTTGCTGTAAAATTAAATACCCCAATGGGACGATTGCTCCGATCGCAATTGCTGCGATGGCTCCCCAATTATTTGCTTTTTCCCAATAGCATGCGGCCAGGAGTAGGGTACTCATGCTGGCCAAATAGATTGTCCCGGTGACTTGCAAGTACACCCAGAGATCTCCCTGAAGAGGATACCACAATCCATACAGTAAAAGAAAGAGGCCGATCACCACTATGAGAAATCGATTGACCCGAAGTCCTTTTTTAGTGCTCCAGCGACCTTTGTGCCAAGGGTAGAGAATATCATTGTAGATCACCGAGCTCCAAGCAATCATATAGCTGGAATTTGTCGACATATCTGCAGCGAGCATGGCGGCCACCAGCAAGCCGATGAGGCCAGTCGGTACGGCCACCGCCAGTAATTTTGGCATGGCCATAATATCTGAAGAAACGGTGGTGTCTGAAAAATAATGCAGAGCGACTACTCCCAAAAAGGCTGGCAAGGCAAAGCGGACAAGAAAGAAAGGAGCTGTGCCCCGGTATATTTTCTGTCCGGTTTCAGAATCCTTGGCCGAAAGCACGCGCGATATCATGGTCTGCCAGGTAAGTATGGTGGCCAATGCGATGAGTGCGTCAAAGAGCATCCGCTCAAGGCCATAGCCTCCGGCACTGAAAGGATTGAACGCAGACTCGCCATGCGCAGCGGCCAGGGAGTTGGTGACATCGTTCCAGCCATAGGTGAGCAGGAAGTAGGAAGCCACAGCAATGAGACCAATACTCATAAAGATGAATTGCAGGTAGTCAGTCACCAGGACAGAGATCATTCCTCCTAAGAGCGTATATAGTGCAACGAGCAAGAGTACGACTGTCATGACCACCTCCAGGTATTTTTCGTCAAATCCGATGACCGTGGTGAGGAAGTCTCCTCCCATCCGCAAGAAGACACCCATGTTGAGCAGACCACCCAAGACGATGACGACACCGGCAGCCCAACGGACTTTTTGACCAAACTTTTTTTCAAAAAACTCCGGCAGGGTCACGACACCTTGATCGCGAAGGGGTTTGATGCACAGCCCGGTAACACCAACCAGGTACATGGCCAGAAAAAGCGCAATGCCGGGAGTAATTCCTGCAAAGCCATAGTTGTAACCAAGCTGGGCATTGGCCATGCAGGTGACGATGCCAAATTCGGTTGCTGCCAAAGAGGCTATGCCCAAATAGAGATCGACTCTGCGACCGGCGACTAAAAAATCATCGACACCCTTGATGTATTTTCGAACCCACAGCCCTAGGCCGACAGCCGTCATGGTGTATGCGACGACGATGATCCCATCGATAGTAGCGAATCCGGCCATCAGTTTTGCAGGATTAATTTACCGTAAACAGATTCGATGTGGAAATCGGGCTTGTCTTTATCTCCACGCACCCAAGTGATCCAGCGTACTTCAGTCTCTTCCGGAGAAGTGTGGTAATAATCGCCACGAAATAATCCCGTCAGCATCACGCCATCTTGCAGAATGCCCATCTCCTTTAATGATTGCATACTGATGCGGCCTTCGACGACATAGCCCGAATCATGAATGGATGTTTTGATCTCCAGGTGCCCTTCAGGCCAACTCCAATCGAAATCGGTATTTCGATAGAGACGTGCGATGTAATCCAGTACTCGACTTCGAGGATCTAGTTCCAGGCAGTAGTAGGGATCCATGCCACCATTGGCCTTAAAGAAAAGCTCGACTCGATCGGAGGGGAGTACACCGCGTTTGTCACCGTCTTCGCCGGGAGCCACAATGTCGTCATCTTCGGCCTGGTAGAGGAAAAAGAAATCCTCGTCTGACCAGAGTGCCCGAAAAGAAGTGGCCTGAGGATGCTGATCTTCAAACCAGGGAATGGTGAAGTCGGTCAGCTCATGGGCAGCTGACCATAGTGCGCTGCTGCCCTTGCCATCGATTTCCATTTCGCCCGTTACTTTATTGACGAGATATTCTTTGTTTTCTGTCGGTGTATTTAAGTACATAATGAGCAGCAGGAAACCGGGTAGTATGGGAGCGGAAAATATCTTCATCATTAACTATTCTTAACTATTCGCTATAATCTATTCACTACTTAGCCGCCCACATTTCTATTTCGACTTTAAGGGTCATGAGTAAGCCTGTTTGTACGGCTGCCCGCACCGGCATGGGGTGAGGAAAATAAGTTCTATAAACGTCATTAAATGCTGGCCATTCATCCAGGTCGGTTAAATAAACATTCACCTTAAATACATCTGAAAAATCACAGCCTGCCGTTTGCAGCTGCGTAAGGCAATTTTTTAGGGTGTAGTGGGCTTGCTCCTCGATCGTCGTTCCGATCACCTGGCCATCTGGATCGATGGATGCTTGCCCGGAGATGACAACGAGTTTAGAGGCATTGACTTCTAATACGGGTGAGTAAGGTCCTGCAGTTTTATGTTGGGTGGCCCCGCTCGGTTGCTTCTTGGCCGGCGTGGAGTCTGCCGTTCCCATAGGGTAGGGGAGATAGCCGATGAAACCAGCTATTTTCCAGCTGCCCG
>CAJQNM010000212.1 GCA_905479665.1 uncultured Saprospiraceae bacterium | reverse complement strand
CGAAAAGAAGCGAACTATTCATCAAAACCACATACTCATTCCAAGGCGGCTTTAGCCCCATGCAAATCCCAATCAATGAATTAAACCCACATCGAAAAGAAGCGAACTACACATCAAAATCACATACTCATTCCAAGGCGACTTTAACCTCTTGCAAATTCCAAGCAATGAATTAAACCCACATCGAAAAGAAACGAACTATTCTCAAAACCACATACTCATTCCAAGGCGGCTTTAGCCCCTTGCAAATCCAAACAATGAATTAAACCCACATCGAAAAAGAAACAAACTATTCTCAAAACCCCATACTCATTCCAAGGCGGCTTTAGCCCCTTGCGAATCAGGGTCCTTGGAGGGAATCAAACCACACATTAGAAAATCGGGAAATTTTCTGGCCCATTCGTATGTTCGGTTTTCGTCATTCGATGCATTACGAGGTTTTACGATAATTAATAATTGCCCAAGTGTTGAATAGTATGGCAAATCCAATCATAATAAAAATGTGTTTTGTGATATGGGCGAGACCACTTCCCTTGAGGACAACCATCCGCATCACTTCGATGAAATATGTGACCGGATTGGCATACGCTATTTTTTGAGCCCACCCTGGCATCGCATCGATCGAAGTAAACAGACCACTCATCAAGATAAATATCATCATGAAGAAAAAGGCGACGGACATGGCTTGTTGTTGGGTTTCCGAGTAGGTAGAAATCAACAATCCAAAGCCGAGAATAGCAACAAGAAATAGCGCCAAGTAGGAGTAGAGCAGAAGCATGCTGCCGATGGGCACAATTCCATAAATCAACCAGGAGATTAGGAAGAACCCTATGCTAAAATCAACCATTCCGATGATCCAGAAAGGAATGAGTTTCCCCAAGATATAATGATGTTTTTTTATCGGTGATACATTGATTTGTTCAATGGTGCCTACCTCCTTTTCTTTCACAATATTTAATCCACACATGTATGCTCCGACCATAGTCACCAAGATGACTAAGATGGCTGGCACCATAAAGATCTTGTAATTTAAATAGGGATTAAACCAATTAAGAGATGTAACCTCAATGGCCTTTGGTCTAGATGCCGGACTCAAAGGCTGGATGTCAATACTTATCTGCTGATTAAAATCACCAATGATCGAGCTTAGATAGGAGCCTCCAAGATTTGCCTTGGTTCCATTAATTGCATTGACGGCAATGAATAGTTTTTCAGATCCAGTTCGCAGCAGGTTTCGTTTAAAATTTGGGGGGATTTCTAGAATGAGGTCTGCCTCGTCAGATTCGATTTGTTTAAATGCCTCATCAAACGAGTGACCCGCTTCTGAAAGGCGAAAGTATCCCGAGGCCAGGATCTTTGCGGTCAGTTCTTGGGAGTATGAGGAGTGATCATTGTCAACAATGTTGATATAGATGTTTTTTACCTCATAATCTGCTGCCAAAGGCATAATCAGGAGCTGTATAAGAGGAAGCGCAAAAATAAGAGGCAGCAATGTCTTGTTCCTAAATATCTGTTTGAACTCTTTGATGAGTAGAAATCGCAGGGGTCTCATTGCAGTCTGATTTTGAATTTCTTAAAGCTGATGAATAGTAAACCCGCAGTCATCACGGAGAGGATGAGTGTCTCTTTCCATATACTCATCAGGCCCAATCCCTTGATCATGATCGACTTGACGATGATGTAGTACCATTTGGAAGGTAAGATGTTGGCGATCCATTGCAGTGGTTGAGGCATATTCTCGAGCGGAAACATAAATCCGGAAAACAAGACCGTGGGCAGCAGCATGGCCATGAGGGAAATGAGCATGGCGGCCTGCTGAGTTTCGGTGGCATTGGATATTAAGAGCCCCAGCGACAGGGCACATAAAATGAGGATGCTGCTCACAAAGTAGAGCAGGATGAGGCTACCATTCATCGGCATTTCCAGAAGGTAGATGCTCATGAGCAGAATGACCGTAAGATTAATGAGCGAAAGAAAGAAGTAGGGGACGGCCTTGGCGATGATGAAAACAAATGGATTCATGGGAGATACCAGTAGGATCTCCATGGTCCCTTTCTCTTTTTCCTTCACGATCGAGACGGAGGTCATCAAGACACAGACCAGGAGAAGAACCAATGCCATGACACCAGGTACGAAGTTGGTGGCTCCTTTTAATTCCGGATTGTAGAGCATGCGTATTTCGGGAACAATGTGCACGGTGCCTCCTGCGGCTGCATTTATTTCTTGTTGGTAGCTACGAACGATGGAAGTGATGTAGCCCGTCAGGGTAGTGGCTGTGTTCGGATCGGATGCATCGGCAATGACTTGGATCTGTGCTTTGCGAGAGTGGTAAAGGTCTTTCTGAAAATTGGCGGGAAAGACAACCACCAACTTTACATCGCCCTCCTTAAAAGACTCTTCAATTTGATTTCGGTCGATGATTTTTTTCTTGATATTAAAATTCTTGGCGTGAGCTATTTTTTCGATGATTTGCGAAGAGGCGATATCCTGAGCGTAGTCGCAGATGACAATATTTGAATTCTTGATTTCATTGGTTAGGGCAAAACCAAATAAGACAATCTGTGCTATGGGCAAGCCAAATAGCATCAACAGGGATTTATTGTCACGAAACACATGATAAAACTCCTTGCGAATAAATATGATGAGCTGCTTCATCTCAGTCCGATTTTCTTTTTGCCTGGCGTGCCAGATGAAAGAATACATCATCCATGGTATCGGCATTAAACTGCTGCTTCAGGTTGTGAGGTGAGTCGAGTGCTGCAATTTTGCCATCGACCATCATCGAGATGCGGTTGCAATATTCGGCCTCGTCCATATAGTGGGTTGTCACGAATATGGTAATGTCATTTTCAGCTGCCTGATAGATCATATCCCAAAATTGTCTCCTGGTTATCGGGTCAACGCCCCCGGTTGGTTCGTCTAAGAAGACGATCGATGGTTGGTGAATAATGGCCACTGAGAAAGCCAGTTTTTGCTTCCAGCCCAAAGGCAAATCGCCAACTAATTTATTGGCATTTTGACTCAGTCCCAATCGATCGATGAGTGACTCGCTTTGGTGCTTCAGCTCTTTGTTTGACAAGCCATAGATCCCACCGAAAAAATGGATATTCTCACGAATGGTGAGATCTTCGTAAAGAGAGAATTTTTGACTCATGTAGCCAATGCTTGCTTTTATTTTCTCGGTATCTTTATAGACATCGTAACCAGCAACTGTTGCATCGCCCGAGCTGGGTTTGGAAAGGCCGCAGAGCATGCGCATAGCAGTCGTTTTACCTGCACCATTGGCCCCTAGGAAGCCAAAAATCTCGCCCTTGTAGACCTCAAAAGAGATGTTGTCGACCGCTGTAAAATCAC
>CAJQNM010000211.1 GCA_905479665.1 uncultured Saprospiraceae bacterium | reverse complement strand
CATGTCATGTGTGGTGCTGCAAGACGTGATCATTTGCAAATCATATACTCCTCACCAAGACCAAAGACACATGACATGTCTACTCACTGCGGTCATCCATGGTTTGGTACTGTTTAATGAGGTAATGTCGCCGATCAGAGTTGCTGCAAGACATGTCATGTGTGGTCCTATAAAACGTGATCATTTGGCAGTCATATACTCCTCACGGAGACCGAAGACACATGACATGTCTACTCCCTGCAGTCATCATAGTTTGGTACTGTTTAATGAGGTAGTGTCGCAATCAGAGTCGCTGCCTATCGCATGCGGAATAGATTCAGGAAAAAAAAAGCCACATGAGAGGTCATAAAATCAATTGACTCTATTTCACTATGCTACTACTATGACCACTGCTCCTACCTTCTGTCTTTTGCTGACATACCTGTGGGCCTCACTTGTTTGCTCAAGGGGATATGTTCTGTCAATTACAGATATCAGCTTGCCTGCCTCTGCTAAATTTTTAAGTTCTACAAGTTTATCAATATGAATATTAGGATGCCCGTCATCAACTGAAATGAATTTTCCTCTTGGTGTCAGGGCTTCTTTGTATTTTAACTTTGAGCTATATTTTTTGCCAACTGCATCAAAAATTAGGTCATATTTTTCCTCTCCCTTGGTAAAATCAGTTTTTGTATAATCGACAACCATATCAGCACCGAGTGATTTTACTATTTCCAGGCTTTTTTTACTGCAAACACCAGTTACGTGTGCACCATAGTTTTTAGCTATCTGAATGGCATACGTGCCAACTCCTCCGGAAGCACCAAACACGACGACTTTCTGGCCATTTCCTATCTTTGCTTTCTTCAGATAATGTAAGGCTATCGTACCTCTTGATGGAATAGCCGCTGCTTCCGCCCAATTTATATTTGAAGGTTTCTTGACAATCACACACTCCGAAGGCATATTTACTCCATCCTCCGGCAGACAAACGTATTCGGCATATGCACCAAAAGTTTTACCTGTAAATCCAAAAATCCGATCCCCTTTCCGAAATCTTTTAATATCACGACCAATTGCTTCAACTTCTCCGGCCAATTCAAAACCTAAAATAGAATTTCTTGGTCCATTGAAGCCAACGAAAATTCTCATCGGAAGCCATTGTAAATAGTTCACCTTTCCGCTTCTAACGATACAGTCTGATATGGTCACGTTTGCAGCATATATTCTTATTAGTATTTCATTATCCTTCGGAACAGGTTTATCAATCTCCTTGAGTTGAAGAACTTCGGGTGGACCGTATCTAGTACATATGATTGCCTTCATTGTTCCATCTCATTTCATTCTCATCCAGTTGTCTATCACTTTTCTAGTTACAATGCAAAAAGCAGAGTCTTCAATATTTTAATACTCTGTCGAGCAATAAGATTTAGGAACATCTTCATACTCTATACGGACGATCATTCCATTTTTTGAACTAAATAAATACTCGTAGTTCAAAGCATATCTTCCGAAGATCGGGGCAATCGGACAAATGTTGATGGCATGTTTGAAGGTACTGCGACTTGAAATATCATCAGAAGAGGAAGATACGTACCCTTTTTGTGCAAATAACCCTCCGCATAAAAGAAAGAAACAAAGGCAGATCGTCAAAATACTTGACTCAAGTTTCGGTAGTAAATAACTGCTAGTATACCAAGGCCTGTTTGTCACCATTTTTGCATTGCTCGCACCTGCCCAAACAAAAATGACGCCAAACACTATCGTCTCTAACCCTTACTAGCCCAGGGTTCCGCCCCGCTCCACCCTGGACTAGGATGCACCGTCCCTCTGGGACTTTCCTGCTGGCAGGGAGGCATATTTCGGAATAGTTAGAGGCAAATAAATATTAGAAAGAGCGGATGACCTGCATCTCAAAAAATATTGAGAGGCCTTGGGTGGGAGATCCGCCTTATTCATTATTCCACAATCTATGTCCCTATGATGATATTAGTAATGATCAGTGTCATTCTAAAAACTGAGGCTGGTCATTCGTGTGGCTTTTCAGAAAACCAATGAATATGCTTCGAAAAATTGTACAGTCCCTCAAAAAAACTTAGCGAGAACATTTATCAATCTGACGAGGATCACCAATCAGCATGAGGGCGGTCATGGCATGGCAGCGTAATCTATCGCAACTATGGGAACTATGATACTTTCCAAAGCAAATGACCCTGAAGTAAGATTAACAATCAATGGCATTTTTTGAAAACATCAAAGATCTTCTTGGTCAAATAGGTGATCTAACTCAGTTCGCCTTACGATTTTTTAGAGAAGCATTCCGAAGGCCATTCGAAATTCGAGAATTTGTCAAACAATGTTTCAACATAGGATACAATTCCCTGTTCCTTGTGATCACTACAGGATTTATTATGGGTCTTGTTTTGACGCTTCAATTGCGCCCAACCATGTTAGACTTTGGAGCAGTCTCCTACATGCCCCGCATGATTGGCATAGCCATCGTAAGAGAGATAGGTCCAATGATTACAGCCTTAATCTGTGCCGGAAAAATTGGATCCAGCATTGGTGCAGAACTTGGATCAATGAAAGTTACCGAGCAAATTGATGCTATGGAAGTATCGGGTACAAATCCGTTTAAGTATTTAGTGGTCACTCGAATATGGGCGAGCACCTTTATGCTCCCCGTATTGGTCGTTGCTGCGGATGCCATTGGTTTGTTCGGATCATTCTTAGTTGAACAGGCAAAAGGAGATGTCAGTTTCACATTGTATTTCAACCAGGTATTCCAAGCTCTTGTCTATGGAGATATCATACCGGCCACACTAAAATCCTTCTTTTTTGGATTTGCCATAGGACTGGTGGGCTGCTATAAAGGCTACTATTCAGAAAAAGGTACGGAAGGCGTGGGTCGTGCCGCGAACATGGCCGTCGTTTTCGCAAGTCTTTTGGTATTTATTATAGATTTCTTAGCTGTTCTTGTCGCTGATATACTTTTTGAAATATGAGCCAGAACAAAACTCACGATGGAAAACCATTGATCACTTTAAAAGACGTGATTAAATCCTTTGGGACCAACGAAGTCCTAAAAGGGATCTCCATGGAGCTTTACTCAAATGAAAATTTGGTGATCATTGGCAAATCAGGATCGGGAAAATCTGTGTTGATCAAATGTCTCGTTCGCTTAGTTGATATTGATAGCGGCAGCATCAATGTATTGGGCAAGTCAATACCTGATCTGAGTCAGGTCGAATTGGATAAAGTGAGAACAGATGTCGGATTTTTATTTCAAGGGAGTGCCTTATATGATTCAATGACAGTTGGTGAAAACCTTCAATTTCCACTTCGACGGCATAAACATCGCATGCGAGGTCAGGACGAAGGACAATTGATCAGCGAAGCCCTGATAAGTGTTGGACTGGAACATGCCATCGATATGATGCCCGTTGATCTCTCTGGTGGAATGAAGAGACGCGTTGCACTGGCACGCACCTTGATCTTGCAACCTAAGATCATACTATATGATGAACCCACAAGTGGCTTGGATCCAATTACTTCAAATGAAATAATCAGTCTGATTCTGAACATTCAAAGAAAATACAATACAGCCTCCATTATCATTACCCATGATATGGATTTTGTACGTGTCGTCTCAGATCGTATTATTATTATTCAGGATGGCATTAACTACGCGGAAGGAAGCTACGCGAATTTGTCAAAATCTAGTGATCCGAAAATCAGGGCATTTTTTAAAGAGAGAAGATTATAAAAAAATGGGATCGATCAGAAATAACAATGTAAAATTAGGCCTTTTCGTGAGTATCGCATTTCTCATGCTTTCGGCAGCCCTTTACTTCATCGGGAGTAAACAAAATCTATTTGGTTCCACTTTTGTGTTGAGGTCCATGTTCCAAAATGTTAATGGTCTGAGCTCAGGAAATAATGTTCGATATTCTGGTATAAATGTCGGTACAGTAAAGGATATAGTTATTCTCAATGACACAACTATTGAGGTGCAAATGAGTATACAAAAGAAAATGCAACCCTTTATGAAGCAGAATGTGCTCGCAAGAATTGGTAGTGACGGACTTGTTGGAAATATGATCGTTAACATTTCTCCCCAAATGGGTAAGGCACCCCTAATCAAAGACAACGATGTTATTCAATCATTCACCAATCTCGAAACGGGAGACATCATGAACGATCTCGGAGCGACAACAGAGAATATCGCTTTACTGGTTTATAATTTACTAGAAATCACCGAACAATTGAACGACGGCAGCGGCACTCTAGCCATGCTCATCAAAAATGAAGATCTTGCCAAAGATCTCCAATTGACTGCCCATCATCTCAAGCAATCGTCACAAAACATCGATCACATGAGCAACCGGGTCCGACAGAACATAGAGCAATCCTTTGACAACACAAGTGGCCTTCTCGGCTACCTGCTGCATGACACGACATTCAAAAATCAAATCAAACAGGTCACGGATGGCCTGGATACGCTAATTCGCGAGCGTACAAAACCACTTCTCACGAACATTGAAAAAGCAAGCAGTGAAGTGGCGACTGCAAGTCAAAAGGCCAATGAGATACTCAATCAAATAGACTTAGATCAGGGTATGACGCATACGATACTAAAGGATTCTTTGGCACAATCAGATCTACAACAGGCCATACATAATCTTGACCAAGGATTGCTTCGTTTTAATGAGACCATGGAGGCACTCCAGCACAATTTTCTTGTCCGAAAATACTTTAAGAAGCAAGAAAAGGCCCAGAGAAAGAAATCTAAAAACTAGTAGACCGACAGTCTAGTAGATCGACTCAATAGTTTTAGTGATCAAGTCTAATAAGATTTTGATTTCAGACGAGGCGTTAAAACGTTGACAGGGCTCCGAGTCCTCGCGACCTCGAGAGTCGCGGGACAGTAGCCCTGGCGTCCCGCTGTACAGCGGGATGTAACGATGTATGGGATAAAAAGACATTAGAATTGGTACTAAGAATTAATGGGTTGGTCTACTAGAATTCGTAATGGTTAAATAAGGTCACAATAAATATGAAACACCAAACATCTAAAGCGGAAATTTCACAAATCCTCGACGAGGTGGCGGGATTATTAAAATCACAACATGCAAGTCCATTCCGAATCAATGCTTACGAGAGGGCAGCGGAATTCATCAGAACAACGCAGGTAGATATTGTCTCTTTGGCAATAAATCAACAGAGAAAGGAACTCACAGCTCTTCCGACTATTGGAAAGGGAATTGCCAACCTGATTATCGAATTTGTTCACAATTCCAGGTCAAGACTACTCAATCGATTGAAGGGCCAGAATCACCCGGAAGAACTGATGGAGGCCATACCTGGGATTGGCAAGCAGTTAGCCAAAGAAATTGTCTCACAATTGAATATTAGCACCTTAGAGGAATTGGAAATCGCCGCTCATGATGGTCGGCTTGATGCAGTCAAAGGATTTGGAGAAGGACGCTTAAAGCTTGTCAAGCTATATTTAGCTTCCCTATTAAGCTTTAGGGGCGACAATGACAGCAGGCAGCGTTCGGCCATGCAGGATTTCAGTCAGCCATCGATTGGCTTAATTCTTCGATTGGATCAGGACTACCGGCAGAAAGCGAAAGAGGGTAAACTTCGCAAGATAGCTCCGAGTAGGTTCAATCCAACAAATGCAATCTGGTTACCCATGTATCATGTGGAGCAAGAGGGCTGGCATTTCACCATAATGTTTTCTAACACGGCGCGTGCACATGAACTTGGCAAAACCGAGGATTGGGTCATCTTCTTTTATGAAAAAGACAACCATGAGAGCCAAGCGACAGTCGTCACCGAGTCTAGGAGATTGTTGAAATACTAACTCTGATTCGTTCGCGGCTTCTTTTGCCCGCATACTTCACCAAAAATACTCGATATAGCTCGGCTATTTCTGGGTTTTTTGGCTCGTCTGCAACCAAAATAAGCTAGCGAGCCAAATCGAGCCAGTAATTCAACAGCCTCCTAGGGGCCCTCTTGCCGGCAAAAGAATAGTGAAAGGTAGGGACTGCTTGGATTACTATAGCAAATCAAATGTGGCTCTGAAATAGATTAAATAGTATGAGTTCTTTTGACAGATGACGGGAGTGACTCTTTAGAGCTAGACACAACTGTCTTTCCAGAGGTACAATCGAGAGCAAGAAATGCTGCGAGTGTTAGAAGGGCAGCCATCCTAAGAACAAAGCCAAGTTTAAGTGGCATTTGTCCAATCTCATCACATTTCTAGGAATGAAACTATTTGTGAAAATTGACCTTTGGAAATGGATAGTTTGTCCTATCGTTGAAAAGGCTAATGCCCCTCCCCAGAATACATTATTCTAAAACCAGCAGGGCAGGATTGAAAATACTGCATTCTCAGCGCCTAAATCGTTGAACTGGAGTGGCAATCCTATTCGCAGTAATTTAACTTGGACACATGTGAAATATATTATACATTGAGGCTCTTTCACACCTGATATATCACTCCTGAGAATTACCGTCCGCAATTGGAAATTACGGCACACTCATAGTAACGCTTAACCTTAATACAAGTTTATTATGAGACAACTATCATGCTTACTCTTCTTTTCATTTGTGGCCTGCGTTTTCGCTTTTGGTCAAAGCCGAAATTTGCAGGTACTCAATGAGGTAAGGCAAGTTTCCTTTGAGACGGTGGCTTTGCACCAGCCATTTACTTTTATCGATCAAAGTCGACGAAGTCTTGCTGAAGTCAAATTGCCACGGGGATCCATCCTGATGGGGATAGAAGCCAGCCAGCTACCCAAGGATCAACAAGAATCACTGCGCATTGCAATACCGCAAAGTCGTGAATCTGAGATCATACTAAACCTGAAGCAATCGGAAGTTTTCACAGAAGACTTTCAGTTGTTTTTATCCTCCGCTCGCACGCAAGCGGTAGCTTTTGATAAGCCTCAAACATACTGGGGCCAGGTAGCAGGCTATCCCAACTCTTCGGCAGCAATCACCATTGGGCCTGCCAGTGTGGAAGGGGTCATCACCTACGATAACCAAGTGCTTACACTGGGAAAAACAGAACTGTCTCAAGGTTACCACGCACTATATAATGAAATCACTGCGCTTGATCAGCCAGTGCCCTTTGAGTGTAAAGTCACGGAATCGCATGTACGGACACCTGAACCGGATCATCACCGCTCGGCAGCCGACGAAAATAACTGCGTTCAAATGTATTTGGAGATTGCCAATGACATATATGTAGATAAAGGAGGTGCTGCTGCCACCACAGCTTACATTACAGGGGTCTTCAATGAGGTAATTGCCCTATATGCAGCAGAAAATATCAATTTTTCAATACGCGAGATGGTATTGTGGGATCAACCTGATCCATATGAAAATTCGTCAGATCCATTGCGCACTTTCATGTCTGAGCTTGATGGTCAATATAATGGTGATTTGGCACATTTGATCTCCTACGGCAGTGGTGGAGTTGCTTATATAGGGTCCCTTTGTGATAAGTTATTTGGTATCGGATACAGTGGTATTTATAGCTCGTTCGCTGAAGTACCCACTTATAGTTGGTCTGTGGAAGTGATTACTCATGAGATCGGCCACAACCTGGGCGCAAGACATACGCACGATTGTGCGTGGAACGGTAATAATACTCAGATTGATGATTGTGGCAGCGAGGCAGGCTATGTGAAATCTTGTTACGACCCAAATTCTCCTATCCTCCCCGAGAACGGAGGAACCATTATGAGCTATTGCCATTTGCTATCTTCGGTCAGGATCAATTTTCAAAATGGTTTTCACCAGCAACCAGGTGATTTGATCAGAAGCAATGTGTACAATGAATCATGTTTGACATCCTGTAGTGGTGGCCAACCATTGACCATTGCCATTGACCAAAAGGCGGATGTCTCTTGTGGCGGCACAAGCGACGGATCAGCTACAGCATTAGCCAGTGGAGGTTCAGGGACTTACAATTACTCATGGAGCAACGGTCAAACAGGTGCTGCCGCAATCAACCTTGGACCAGGCACCTATGCTGTTACCGTATCAGATGGGATTGCAGAGGCTTCGACATCGGTCGAAATAGTCGATAACAATAATACCTACTATGCTGACAATGATGGAGATGACTATGGAGTGAGTGCAAATACGATTCGCGCTTGTAATCAACCTGCTGATTATGCTTCTCTAGACGGTGATTGTGATGATACCAACAATCAAATATATCCCGGAGCACCCGAAGGATGCGATGGCATCGACTCTAACTGCGATGGAGAAATAGCAACCAGCATTACTTACTATCAGGATGCAGATGGCGATGGCTTTGGAAATCCTAATGTGAGCTTGGAAGACTGCACTCCGCCTAGTGGTTATGTAGAGAACAACACGGATTGTGATGATACGAACAGTAGCATATATCCCGGAGCACCCGAAGGATGCGATGGCATCGACTCTAACTGCGATGGAGAAATAGCAACCAGCACGACTTATTATCAGGATGCCGATGGCGATGGCTTTGGAAATCCTAACGCGAGCGTGGAAGATTGCACACCGCCTAATGGTTATGTAGAGGACAACACGGATTGTGACGATACGAGCAGTAGCATATATCCAGGAGCACCCTGTGATGATAATGATGTGTGTACGATCAATGATATTTGGCAAAGCGACTGCACCTGTGCTGGACTATATGTGGATAGTGACGGTGATGGCGTATGTGATAATATGGACATTTGTCCAGGAGGTGATGATAATATCGATACCGATGGTGATGGCATACCAGACTACTGTGACTCAGAATGTACCGATCAGGTTGTCACCCAGGCACAAGACCTAAGTGTCCTTGCGGCACAATCTAGCAGTGTAACTAGCAACTTCAGTGGTGAAACCAGTGATGTACACTTTACTATTTCGAATTTAGGTACACACAATGGATACATTGAGCGCATCACAGTTTCCGCCACTGATCCAGAGGGTGTCACCACCGTTCAGGTATTTCAGGCAGATGTGGATGGCAGTACGGTAGCGGTCACTGTACCAGGTATAGTCAGTAGTGTGACAGTGACATTGGACAATGCCTCCAGTGCCCGGCCTCGAGGGCGAATGAAAGTAGATCTGAGTGCATTTACAGCATGTGTTGTTCAGGCCTCAAGGGCCGGCACATTGGATGCAGACAACGGAATTTCGGTATCTGGATTATGGGAAGCTTTTCCCAATCCTGTCAAAGACAGGTTGTATTTGAAATTCAGTGAGCCGCTCGAAAGCGGCACTATTCATCTGCTGGACCCTGTGGGCAGGTTGGTGATACAGGAAAATTTAGCGGGCTTGAAGCAGCAATCTATTTCGTTGGTGAACGTGCCTCCAGGTGTGTATTATCTTCGGGTTGTACCCGATGGGGTAGAGCCAAGTGTTAAACAAATAATCGTGATCGATTGATGAGTAATGGGGCCGGCAGTAGTATCCGGCCCTACTTTCTTGGTTCATAGCCTCGCCAACTAGTCTAGTGCAAGAAAATCCAGAAGAGCGGTATCTTTGATTGCCCAGGGTGGTGCGAAGAAGAGCCCAGGTTTGCAGGGGTCTGCGAGGTTAGTGTTTGCAGGTATTTTTGCCTAGGCACTGCAAGAACGGCGACAAACACGGTTTGTTTTGCTAGCGTTATTTACTACTCAAAGTTGAGCCCACTCCGAAAAGTCGCCAAATCAAAAATGGCCCTTTTGGCGACCTTTTCATTTTTCTCAATTGGCTGATACTCAGGCATTCCGTACATCCGCTAGACGCGGTTATCTACGCTCAAAGGTGCACCGCACCTTTCCTCCTTCCTATGGTAGGAGATCGCTTGATAATCTCGAAAAAGTGCAAATCTCATCCAAAATTAGCTCATTTTGTGAACTCAGACGGATTGTCCAAAAATACAGTCTACACGGATATGGAAGTTGCGATTTTATAGGCATGAATGCATGAAATGTAGTTACAGAATCCTACAGCATCACTTTCTTTCCTTTTTTCACAGCCTTATAGATCGCATCGATGATCCGCAGATCTTTTACTGCTTCTTCTCCATCAACAGGTACCTCGGGGCTATTCCCATCCAAGATGATCTTAGCCATTTCGTCCATTTGCACCGTTTGGTGGGTTACGATAGGCTGATCCATCCGCCCTAGATGCGTTCGTGCCTTAATAGGACCGTATCCAGTAGAAGGTTGCATTTCTGCAAAACCGTCAACTCCATTTAGATAGAATCGATCAAGATGACTTACGGCATAGGTCGATAAACAAGAGGCAACTACACCGCTTGGAAAGCCCATCTGAAATTGAATCGTTTCATCAATTCCTTTCTTAAATTTCACCGGATCGGTTTTCGTCTCTTGCGCAGTAACCCAGATTGGTTCTTCACCAATCATGTAGCGAGCACCGTTGATCGAATATATACCAATGTCCATCATGGACCCACCTCCCGATAGGTCGTAGTTGAGCCGCCACTGATCGGGATTGCCGATCCTAAAGCCAGACTGGCCTTGAAAAAACATAATCTTGCCAAATTCATTGGCCTTTCTCATGCGGATGACTTCGAGGGTATGAGGCTCGAAATGCATGCGGTACCCAACCAACAATTTTACATTGGCCGCTCGACAGGCCGCCACCATTCCTTCGCCTTCTTTGGCATTGATGGCCATGGGTTTTTCACAGATGACATGCTTGCCGGCCTGTGCTACACCGATCGTGTGCGGAGCATGCAAAGCATTGGGAGTGATGACGTACACGGCATCTATATCTGGATTGTCTTTGATGTCACCGTAGTTATTGTAGTTGTAGCAGTTCTTTTCGGGAATATCATAGGTTTTTTGCCACTCCGCAATTTTAGATGGTGTACCGCTGATCACTCCGACTAACTTCGCTCGCTCGCATGTTTGCATGGCCTTAGCTACGCGGGTACCATAGCTACCCAGGCCCATGATGGCAACCCGCAATGTTCCAGCAGCGTCATGCATCTTCTGCATGGCCATCAGGTCTGATACATTTGATAAAAGGGGAGCGCCTATCGCAGTGACACCCATTTTCTGAATAAACGCTCTACGTGAACCAATCTTCATCATTAATATATTGCTTTAGGGCACCTCTAAAAACCCTACTTTGGCTGTTAACTTGTTCTTTTTCCCAGCTACTTCGTTACCAAAATACTCACTTAGCCCTGCTAAACTCCGTTTTTGGCGCCTCATATCTGAAAAAAATCCTGCGTTATCATTCCAAATAGAGTTATTAGAAGTGTCCTCCATTTCAAAATTCAAACCTACTCTCTAAAATATGAAAATTACCTGCTATTTGCAGTAGTTTAGGGTAGTAAAGATTGGAATCTATTTTCTATTCAAAATGCCTCAGAATCCTATCTCTGTCCTCCGATTCTTTTTCACCTTTGTGATAGAGCTCTATGAAAACTATCTTCTCTCTCGCTACAGAGACATGAGGATCTTGACCACTACTATCATCTGCAATGCTGACTTGCTCCAAGTCATTTTCAAAATAGGCATAGACTAATCTCAATCCTGAATTGACACCTTTGCCTTTCAATGCTTTACAGGCGATTTTCTTGACTTTTATGACACATGTTTCAATACCTAAGTTGCTGATTATGAAGCTAAATGGAGGCCTTTGATCCGGAAATATTTCCAACACTTGCTTGACCGTTTCTAAGTCTTCCGATATTGACCTATACTTTTTAGTTAATTTCTTTTTGTCCTTACCAAATTCCCTCAGCTCCTCAAAGTCCATAACTAAAATTCATCCAGATAATTTCTTACTGAATAAGGAGCTTCTCTATAGAAAACCAGTTCGTAATTAATCTCCTTTCCTTCTTTGGAAGCCAACCAAGGGATATCCTGATGCGAATATTCGCTGAGCGCTTTTGCACTCCAATCAGAAAATTGGTCAATGACCTTATCTAAGACATCCTTCTCGGAAGCTTTTAACAGTGTTAGATCAGCTTTCTTTAGAGGAATGTATCTCGTTTGAGGATAGTCATGGTATTGCGTTTTAATTCTTTTAAGTTCTCTTTGGTCTATCATTCCATTTAGTATTGAATCCAAATTTTTAGGCACTGGACCAAAGGGAAGTTTACGGTAGATCGCACCTGTGAGATGCTCTTCATGCAATTCGTAATAATTGAAATCTGAGAAGTATAATAATTTATAAACTAGTGTCTCTCCTACATTAGGTTTGCCAGCACACCGTTCCAAAATGTACAGAAGCACATTCTTAAATTTTTCAACATCTAGCTTTGGCACAGAAACTCTGACCTTCTTGGTTTCTGTTAGATCTTTAGCAGAGTCTTCGTACGTGGAGATGTTCAATTCACTACCTAAAAAGTCGTCTATTGAAAACCCTAGTTCAATGGAAAGAACATGCATTTCTAACGCGGACAAATTCCTCTTGCCCAGTTCCATTTGCGTAAGAGAAGATCTTGAAATGCCTATGCGCACGGCTAGTTCCTCCTGCGAAAGATCCTTGTTCTTACGAAGAATTGATACTCTTTTACCTATTTCTGCTTGCGTAATTTTCGATTCCATGACGTTCTTCTGTCTCTACAACGTCACAAAGATAAGAAATGTTCGTTTATCCAACTATGGAATGATCTGTATTCCAACAGATCGACAGCGCCTTCTCATGCTCAACCCGGTCCACTAAAGACCGACTACTTCTCCATTTTAAGCACCGCGAATTTGCCTTTATTCCATCCATGCACCAATAGGAAAAGGTGACCATCGACATGGTGCGGCCAAACGTGATGGATGTTGGTCAGCACGGGAATGTCCAAGTCACCTGGAATGATGGTTGACACCAGATCCTTTTCCGAATGGGCATAAATCGGTGCCGATTTTTGATCGCCAAGAGCACTCAGTGCATTAAAAAAGAAGTGCTCGTCTTTAAATGAAACATTGCAAACCAGACTTCCTTCAGGAATGTTTGCAAATTTTTCGACATACTCTCCGCCCGGCGTGAACCTAATCACTTGTCCGGCTGCCCGGTTTGCCACCATAATGTGACCTTCGTGCGCATAGATGCCATGAGCAGTTTGAAACTGTCCTGGGCGCTCACCTTTTCCACCCCAAGCCAATTTACCCCAGCTCCAGGTGCCCCCTTTTTCAACAATTGTCAAGACGAAGTCGCCGGCAGAATAGCCGTGAGCCACGTAGAGTGTACTGCTTAAATAGGTCACATCCGTCACACCAAAATTACTTTCTGGAGAAGCAAAAAATTCATTGGCAGGTGCAAAATTAAACTCAGCACCAATGGGTTTTACGATGTCACTGATGATCGAGCCATCGAGATTTAAGACCAGTACCCTTTTGCCTTCTTGAGCGACTGCCAGATGCTTTTTGCCACGGTGCACAAAGAAAACGATGCCATGAATATTGTCTTTCAGACGGTCATCGGTCCCCAATTTGGTCCATTGGGTTAGATCTTTACTAATGGCGCAAAGGCCATAGCCAGGTATCCCTGTATAGACGATGCCTGTTTCCGGGTCTTCATTAAATCCCCCGTGCATGCGCGGTTCAAATTCTACCGCATCGTCAGGAAAGGCAGCCGTCAATTCTTGATCCCAAGAAAAAACAAATTCACCCTGACCAGTCACTAATTTGCCTTGTTTGACCATCGGGCCAGTATCGTCTTGGTGATGTTGATGATCGGTATGTTCGTGGTCGTGGTGAGTGCCCTGACCCAATACTAAAGTGGTGGATCCAATCAGGGATATGCAAAAAATGAAGGTTAATGCTCTGGACATGTCAATACGATGTTTTGCTAAATATAAAGATCTCTGATCAATCACTCCCAATTACCGCATCTCTCCCAAATAAGCACCGACAGATAGGAAGAACTCCTTCTTTATCGCTGCCGTATCTATGGAGGTGTAGGCCTCAATGTATCTTTTGTGATTGTCCTCCGGTGTGGTAAAGGTCTTCTTCACCACTAACTCAGGTCGGGCCAACGCTTCAATGATCGCTACATCCCACATAATCCAGCTCTTCTTTCCCGGGTCTTCATCGGTCCACCATCGCTGAAAATTTTCCCAGCGGGAAAGCAGTAAGTCGGCTGCTGGCCCTTTACCCCGAAGTTGATCAAAGGTCTCGTCTTTGCTAAATACCAGATGCTGGCAAGTGGTGGCAGTCATGACATTAAAATCCAGGCCTTCCGTATCCAACAGCAGATTTACCGCGATGGTGTCATTTCCAGAGTTGAATTCTTTTTTGTCGTAGCTATTTGTTTCTACATCAT
>CAJQNM010000210.1 GCA_905479665.1 uncultured Saprospiraceae bacterium | reverse complement strand
CTCGAACACGAGCGTTGTTGAACTTAAGGACATTGAACTGATCGCCATCGTCGAAGAACTGGACCCACACAATGTTACTGACTATCTCCGAAGAACTCCAGTACAAATCAGCCGCAAACCCGCCAAGACCCTTCTGGCGGAGATTAGTGTACATCTGATCTAACTCATCCTTTGATGGTAAAAACCAATCGGTAAAGCTGTTCAGTGTTAAGGTATCGCAGATATAAGCTGCGTAACTACCAATGCCCTGATTAACGACTATAGAGTCGGTGTTCGCCTGCCCTGTTCCTATGCCAGTGCCTGCTGCATTTGTCACTATCAACGACCCATTATACCATTGAATTCCACCACTTTGATCGGGAGGGGGAGCGGATACCAAACCTTCAAATGGATAGATATCCGACGTATCCACATAAAAGATCAGACCTCCAGCAAAGGTTTTTCCATGCAAAGAGTCCACCGAGCTTCCACTAGTGAAAATTTCCAGTGGCGTTTCACCACATTTCAATCGTTCCTGAACTGTTTTATTTGGTTTGAAACATATGGACAATAAACTAATCCCTTTAATAACTACAAAATTGCCATTGCTGATAAAAATGGTATCCCCATTTGTACTTAATATTTGAAGTTCATTGGTTGAGTCGGCATCAGGCAGAGAGGATACATCCCGCACTGCTAAAGTACCATCTGTAAGACGGACGACTACACTATC
Organism: uncultured Saprospiraceae bacterium; assembly: GCA_905479665.1. Lineage (GTDB taxonomy): Bacteria > Bacteroidota > Bacteroidia > Chitinophagales > Saprospiraceae > CAJQNM01. The sequence continues at coordinate 5,004 of CAJQNM010000210.1, read as the reverse complement.
AACCGTGTCATCTATATCCATTACCGTGACCTTGGCTTTGCCTTCAACTTCTAAGTTTTGGGCTTGAAGGCCTATAGTCAACAGGCTCATCAAAACCAGGAATGTTAATTTTTTCATCCTTTGTCTTTGTGTGGTAGTTCTATCCCTGCTTTTTGTGTCCTAATGGCAAGTAACACAAAGGAATGTCTACGTCCCTAAAGCCCAAGGGTTTTAATCAACAACGTCTCAGACGTAGACATTTCAGTTGAACGAATCCTCCATTTGGGAAACGCAGTACCATCTTTGTGACTATAAGATAGAGAATTTGAGTTTGAGATGCTGATAACAGACAGTGGAATGCTACACTGCAACAGAGAAGAGGCAAGATAGTGGGTAATTGCTTCCATGGAACTGAGGAAATCAAGTAGATTTGGTGAGCTTGAGAATAGCACAGCCAGGCCACTAGAGTGATAAAGTATATTCATGGTCCCCAAATTATACCTGAGGTAATTGGTGGAGACCGACCTGAGGTAAATCTGAGCAGACTCTGGACAATAAAACGATAAAACTGGCATAATTAATTGTTATGCCAGAACCAAGATCAAGAATCGATCAATAAGAGTGAAAATCAGGGGATTAAGGATTAAGAGGCAAAAGTCGATCCTTTTGCAATGTGTTATGTGGCGCTAAATTTTGGCAACCAACATGTTGTCTTACCTTTATAATTTATGTATTCATCACCAAATCTTCCTTCCATATCTTTTTCTTCCACGGGTTTTACGACAAAGTGCCATAAAATTCCCCCAAGTAGCGAGTATGCAAGTATCGGCCAAGAATTCAACATAATACTGATTGAAATACCTTGTCCAATTCCAGCAACAGCCATTGGGTTTCTAATGTATTTGTAAGGTCCTGTTGTAACGAGCCTATTCGTTTGATCCATAGGCAAAGGAGTTCCCTGACCTTCTTTGACGATCGCTATGGAACTAGCTACGCCTATAATGCTAAAAATAATTAATAAAATTATACCGACAGACAGCATCATTCCCTTTGAAAAATCCATTGTTCTTCCAAAAGAGACTTCTATCAGATATGGAAGCAGAATCAAAGTTATGCTCCATATGCAAAGAATTTGAATCAAAGTTTTGAATGAATTCAAATAGATATTCGAAGTTTCAGCTTGCCTGAAGGTTCCCTGTCCATAAATTAGGAACAAGTTGTAGCACAATGCAAGCATCATGAGTACTGTTGGAAGATATCCACCATTTGTTGCAAATGTCAGACTGATGCAATAAAAGGTTCCAAATGCAACCCCACCCAATATGACATACTCAAGAATAGTAAATGAACTATAAGCCCTAATAATTGACAAGATAACTATGACAAGAATATCAGGAATCATGACTGAGTCGAATGCTATTGTATTCATTCCTGGATATTCAAACGCGCTCTGGAACTCAGAACTGAAGAACATTCCAATCCACCAAGTTAATATTATCGTCGCCTGAAATAAATATCCTGTTGTCTTCATCACCTATTGCTATTACCCACTGGCTCTCTATTTTCTTTCGACAATCCTTTTTATTTTATCTTCGAGTATAGGATATCTTTCTTCAAGAATAAATGGATGTATATGGCATGATAATATCTCATAGGTATTAGACATGTCTAGTATCTTATTTAATTCTTGTTTTAAGAATTCTTTTATCTCCTCATCATCTTTTTCTATTTCTTCTACAATTGTAGTCCTATTGTCAATTACGTATATAATATCTTCAAAATCATGGCTTGTTCTGTAGTCTGTTCCTCTATCATTAAATGCCTCGAATTTAGTTGCTAGGAAACATGGGGCTGATAATATTGATATTTCCTCATCTTCTATTGTTGCTGTTTGTATGTTACTAAATCCGACTTTATACCATTTGTTTGCTGCTCCCATATGACCACTTTCTGATGGCATTATATCTACATTGATGTTTTTGTACTTATAGCTACAAATTGAATGGCCTTCTGGATTTGGATTGAATCCTAATTCAGACAATCTTTCATTAAATTTCGCCCATTCAGCATAGTTATGCGTCAGTTTTATCGTCATGTCGATATCGCTGGTTGGTCGTATTTCTTGTGCTGCAAAATCATCAGTATATAAACTGATAGTTGCACCACCTACAAACACCATTACTTCTTTTAGCTCTTGTAATGCATTAGCGACTTCTTTTACTAGGGCTTTGTTAATTGTTATATTCTCCAAGTATTATTCTGTTTTTTAGTTTTTTGTATGCTAATTCTCTTTCTCTTGCATTTCCAATTCTTATTGCATCAATTAGAGCAAGCAATTCATATAGATTTTTATCATCAATACTCGCTTTTGGCACAGTTGGATACAATGGTGTGATACTTTGGCCTCTTATTTGACCTTTAGCATATGGCCAGACATAATTTTCATTACTGAGTATTTCACTATTTAACACTGGAGCACTATGCGCAGTCGCTATTCCTCTAACTAGTGAACCAGGCCATTGGGGAAAAATATATTTCACACCGTAACGAAGAAATTCCAGAACATTTTCTCTCATAATTACTATTGAACTACTTGGAGCAAGCAACCATGATGTTTTTAAGCGTTTTAATGATTTACTAACTTCGGATTGACTTATACCAAGTGTCTCTGCAATATCTATTTGGAACCATTTCCTTTCACCTAGGGAGATGATTTTTAATAGTATTAGTATATCTAATGGTGACAATATTGTTTGCTTCTGCTTCATATATTCCGTATTCGAATATGCAATAATAAGTTATAATTCACAGAAAATCAAGGATAAGATAGCATATATTCTGTATTCGAATATGGAATATTGATTCAATTTCGCCTGTGGATAACATTTCTAGCCCCCCCACTCCCACCGTTTCGCCATCTACTTACCCACATTTCACCCCACCCTTCCCAGCACTGACCGTCAATAAACGACAGATGGCAAGCCAATATGTTGAGATGACACCACTTATTCCGTTCTAGGAGGCTGTTGAAATACTAACTCTGATTCGTTCGCGGCTACTTTTGCCCGCATACTTCACCAAAAATACTCGATATAGCTCGGCTATTTCTGCGTTTTTTGGCTCGTCTGCAACCAAAATAAGCTAGCGAGCCAAATCGAGCCAGTAATTCAACAGCCTCCCAGATAGGACAAACTCTCTCTGCTCCAACAGGAGCTTCGATAGATTTATGATTTCGATTGCTCTTCTCTTTGATGATATTAGGTTGTTTCATTGGACTACGATCGCAAACTTCACCCGAAAACACAAACCGCAAGTCGATTTCTTATCCCAAGTCAAGAGAATTATCCATTATCCACTCTCAATTCACTATTCACTAAAAAATCCCCCCACACCGATCGATCGACAACAATATTTCGGCCGTAAGTGGCACCGAAAACCCTGGTTTTAGTTCGATGGTTTGAGCCGCAAAAATCGTTGATTGACTGCTTGACATAGTGGCGTCAGAAGTAATTTCGTTTGCAGCTTCATAGAGTGGATCGATGATCGGATTGATCGCCAAATTGAGGTCGCAGGTCGTTGCATTATCGATGACCCGATAGATTATCCCCTCATTGCGCACGGCAAAGTATAGTTCTCGATTTTCAGCTTCTCCAAAAGAACTAATGTTGTCTCGGCCAGGATGAACGTAGAATGAATCTTGCCAAACGCCATTGTTTCGTTCTAGAGCCCAAAGACCTGCTTGCTTGTAATCGGCAAAAATATAGGTGCCGAACATGTCTGGATACTGAGTACCTCGATAGACATAGCCTCCAGTGATCGACCTACCCTGACTACGGACGTAGTCAAAGACGGGGTCTGTAAGTGGACCGCCATTGCACGAAAAGTTGCCATTGGCTATTGATCCTTCTCGGCAACGCCAACCAAAGTTTTCACCACCGGTTGCTGCAGCTTTGCGAAAGTTGATTTCCTCACGTGCCAGCTGTCCTACATCGGCGATGTAGAGATCGGCTGTGAGACAGTCAAAACTAAAACGCCAGGGGTTGCGCAGACCCAGGCTAAAGATCTCGTCGTAGGTGCTGCTCGCATTGACGAAAGGATTGGAAGATGGGATGGCATAGTTGCGATTGGGATCGCCGGGAAAATCATCTCCATCGACATCGATGCGCAGTAATTTGCCGAGGTACGACTGCTTTGACTGTGCTCGGTTGTTGGGGTCGTTGCCACTACCACCATCACCACTGGCGATATAGAGATATCCATCGAGCGGTCCGAAATGTAAATCTCCTCCATTGTGATTGCTAAAGTCCTGGTTGTACTCGAGTAAAGTCAATGCACTGTTAGGGTCAGCAATATTGGGATCGCTTGGACTTACTTTGTAGCGAGCTATACGAGTCCGATCCAGGCCAGGTCCAGGATCATAGATATAGTTGACATAAAAATATCCATTGGTCTCATAATCAGGATGAAAGGCTAGTCCGAGTAATCCCTGCTCCTCTTCAGCATTGTCAACTAGACTGGTGATATTCAAAAAAGGAGTGCTCAGCGTATTTCCTGTACTGAGATTATTGATAATTTTGATGATTCCGGCTTGCTCAACCACAAACATACGATTGCTGCCATCGCCAGCATGGGCCAGAGATATAGGCTGGCTAAAACCAGATTGGACCGAGCTATAGTCAAGATCAATTTGGGCAGTGCAGAAATTAGTCAGTGCTACAAGAGCAAGGAGAGCTGGGAGCCATTTCATCATCAAAACTGTTTTAGATATGGATTCTATTACGAGGAGTTCGTTTTAGAAAGGTACTTAAATAGCAGAAATCATAGTGTGGGCCTGCACTCCTCTGATATAGACGTACCTTCGCAACACGAGCACAGTGCATTTTTTGACGAACAAAAATGAAATGAGATGAACCTGGATCTACAGGGAAAACATGCGCTGGTCATGGGTGCTTCCAAGGGATTGGGCTGGGGTGCAGCTCAGGAGCTGGCTATACTTGGAGCAAAGACGACACTCGCCTCTAGAAA
>CAJQNM010000209.1 GCA_905479665.1 uncultured Saprospiraceae bacterium | reverse complement strand
CAATCATCGGCCGAGAGTGACCAAGATCATCCACCATGTACTGCAGCTGAATATCTTTGCGTGGGTCAATATTTCCCGCCTTAGGCAGCTCGGTGGTCGCTCCCGCTACGCTAAAGTTGCCCTGGTATGCACCCGGCAAGAAGGTGTCTCCCCATATCCACAAGATTTTTCCGCGATAGCGGGCTGCCAAATTGGAATCCTGGCCCAGCACCCCTCCTCGTACCAGCGCCTGCGAATCTGTCGGATACCCGAGCAGCTGCGAATCTCGATACCGCCCAGTCCCCGTGATGCGGTGCAGTCGCTTCGCTAAATTACGCCTCTGCAGCAGAATGCTGTCCACGCCTCCAGCAACCGTGTACAAGCTCACAGCCATGCGACCCGTTGCATCTGGCTCATGATAGTATCCCGGTGCATCGATCTGAAAATAAGTTTTCTGCCCCATTTGGCCCTCTTCAAAAAAGGCAATTCGCCCTGCATTATCAGAAAAATAGCGCACCTCATCGATGGTGCGCAAGCCGACCATCGGAACAGGGTCTCCAGTGCCGGCATCAATAATATTTATTTCATAGTATGGAGTCTCGGCTGCCCTGTCGCAAGACATGAGATGAATCATCAGCATTAAAACGAGCGCTCTCAAGGCAATTTTTCCGTCCATGAATTGACCAAAGGTAAAAACCGAAACCATAACTCTGGAGGGCACCTCTAAAAACCCTACTTTGGCCGCTAACTTGTTTCCTTTTAGCGTTATCATTCCAAACAGAATTATTAGAGGTGCCCTTGAATCACTCCTATCTTGTACCTGTGAAAAAAGTGATGTGGATATTGATCGTATTGAGTGGCGCAAGCTGCGACGATCCGCATCAATTCGAGAAAATACCGTCACGTAAAAGCGGTATTTCATTTGGCAATGATATTGCCATGACAGATCATTTTCACATTCTCGACTACATGTACTTCTTTAATGGCGGAGGTGTTGCAGTCGCAGATTTTGATCAGGATGGCATAGATGATCTTTACTTCACAGCCAATCAAAAATCATCAAGATTATACCGCAATCTTGGTGATCTTAAATTTGAAGACATCACCAATGGATCTGCCACCGCCACTTCTGGCTGGTGCACAGGAGCCGCTGTCGGTGACCTCAATCAGGATGGGTATCCAGACCTACATGTCTGCCGGGCCGCCTCGCCAGACCCTGACGATCGCACCAATTTGTTTTTTTTAAATCAGGGCGATGGCACGTTTAAGGAAGTCGCGAATTTAATCGGTATTGCAGATACCTCCCACTCCACTCAGGCTGCGTTTCTAGACTACGATCGCGATGGTGATTTGGATATTTATTTATTAAATCATGCACATCAATATTTTCAGACCAACACCCCTCACCGACGTTTGCTGCGTGGCGAGGCTGCTCACACAGATCGCCTGTATCAAAATCAACTCCGCGAATCTGGTGAACTATCGTTCACAGATGTCTCTCAGGCCTCCGGCATCACCGTCGAAGGATTTGGCTTGGGCGTTGCTGTCTCCGATCTAAACAAAGATGGATGGCCAGACATTTACGTGGCCAACGATTTCTTATCGAGTGATTTAATGTGGATTAATCAGCAGGATGGGACCTTCCAGAATATGTTGGACTCTGTCATCGCGCACCACAGTTACAATGCCATGGGGGTGGCTATTGCCGACCTCAATGGCGACCTGCATAGTGACATTTTCGTAGCCGACATGCTGCCCGTGTCTAACGAAGGGCGTAAAACCATGGCCATTAACTCCAATCGGGAGGTAGAGGAGGTGCTTCGTGAACTTGGTTTTAATACCCAGTATGCACGCAATAGTTTACAACTTGGCAGCGGCATAGATCAAAGTGCAAAACTCGTGCCCTATGCAGAGGTAGCCCACCAATGGCAAGTCGAAGCCAGTGATTGGAGCTGGTCACCATTGCTAGCCGATTTTGACCTCGACAGTCATCAAGATCTTTTCATCACCAACGGCTACTATCGGGATCTTACCGATCTCGACTTTATTAATTATCGAAAACGATTTGACCGATTTAGTTCCGAGCAATTTCGCGATAGCCTTTACCTCGCTCTTCTCTCCGAGCTGCCCGAGGTGAGGAAGCCAAATCGGATCTATAAAAATAGAAAAGGTCTATTTTTCGACTGTACAGAAGAATGGGGTCTCGGCGAAGCGACCTTGTCAAATGGTGCTGCCGTAGCTGATCTGGATCGGGATGGTGACCTGGATTTAATTATTAATAATATTAATAGCACTTGTTCTCTTTATGAGAATAATTCATCCGGGCAAAACTACCTCAGCATATCGCTCTCTTCTACACACGGCCTGATCGAGGGCACTAAGATATATTGCCACAGCAATGACCAACAGCAATATCGAGAGGCTTATTCAATCTCTGGGTATCAATCTACTTCCACCCAAATCATCCATTTTGGATTGGGAAAAATCACCTATGTCGACTCCCTTATCGTACACTGGCCCGATGGTAGCATCCAAGTAGAGAAATCAATTCCTGCAAACCAACTCCTTCAGGTTCGTCAGCAAGATCAATTATTGCCTCCCCACACTAAGCCTGCCATACATACTCTATTGCAGAAAGGCCAGACTCAATTTTCAAGCCCAAAGACAACTATCCTCTTTGATGAACGTCGAGCCTTTCCGGCTCATCTACTCCCCTACAACCAGCCAGGACCAGCTGCTATTTCTGCCGACATTAATGCCGACGGTTTAGAGGATCTATTCGTTGGTGGCGACGCTGGCCGAGCGGGAGCAATCTGGCTGCAAGAAAACAATGGCACATTCACGAAGCAGCATTTGGATGAAGATGTACAATGCATCGACGCAGCAGCAACTTGGATTGATGCGGACAGCGATGGACACCTGGATCTGTATGTAGTGAGTGGCGGGGTTGCTCACGATACATTATCGCCTCACTATCAAGATCGATTGTATCACAATGACGGGGAGGGTCACTTCCATAAGTCTACCGGAAAGATACCCGCAATTTCAGCCAGTGGCGGAAGCGTAGCAGCAAGCGACTATGATCATGATGGCGATACCGATCTTTTCGTGGGCGGGCTGATTTCTATTGGTCGCTACCCTGCTCCAGCGCACAGCTACTTACTGCGAAATGAGCAGGGGCATTTCACGGATGTGACACAATCGGTGGCCGGTTTGTCAGACCTCGGCATGATTGCTGCTGCCGAGTGGGCCGACATCGATGGCGATGGCGACGATGATCTCATCTGCGCAGGTCACTGGACCTCGGTGATCATTTTTGAAAACAAGGAGGGTCAACTTTCCCGCCGAGCAAACAGCGCTGATTCGACAGACCTGATCATTGGATTCTGGAGAAGTCTAACCAGTGCCGATTTCGATGGTGACGGAGATCTCGATCTGATTGCTGGCAATCAAGGCTTAAACTCCAGTTTTCGTGCCAGCATTTCTGAGCCCTTGGTCAATTATTCGGGATACAATAATGGTCAACATTGGATTTCACTATCCGGACAGTGGTGGCCAGACAAACATGGTCAATCCACATTATTTCCAATCTACGAACGGAGTGAATTTCTGCGCATTTTCCCTGAAGGACAAAATACCTATCCGAGCTATCGTGAATACAGTAATGCAACGCTTAGTGAAATCATTCTTCCGTTCCCAAATCTCGCGAAAAAGGTGGTCACCACACTGGCATCATGCTATTTTGAGAACCAGGGTAATTTTCAATTTGCGGCAAGCCCGCTCCCCTCTTCTGCCCAGCGGGCGCCCCTCCAGGATGTACTAATCACCGACTTAAATAATGATGACTATCCAGACCTACTTGGTGTCGGAAATGAATATGGCACTGTGGGTCATTTCGAAAGACAAGATGCGAATTTGGGTTTTGTATTGCTGGGTGGTGCCGAAGGTTGGCAAGAAATGCCGTACCAACAAAGTGGTTTCTATATGCAGGACGATACAAGAAAAATTATTCAACTCGATATTGCCGGCCATCCCACTATCTTGACAATTCATCAAAATGGAGCAGTCACTTTTTGGAAATGGTTGCTGCAACAGCAACAATAAAAACCGCGCTGTTTTCTCAAAAAGGACTATCATGCATCAACAATGAGCAAAACAGTATTCTTGATCCCGCTCTTCGTGAGTATTCTTTTCAGTGGCGCGCAAGCCCAAGTGCTGAGCTTGAATAGCTATTTCGGTGATCATATGGTTATTCAGCGAGACCAGCCCATAATTGTCAAGGGTGTAGCTGCGGGAGGGTCGCAGGTTTCGGTAAAATTTGCGGGGCAAACGAGTCACGGATTTGCTGATCAAGAGGGTGCGTGGCAAATCATGCTTCCGCCCTTCTCTGCTGGAGGCCCATATTCATTGACAGTCACCGCGAAAGAAAGCATCACCATCAATGACATTTTGGTGGGTGATATCTGGGTGTGCAGCGGCCAGTCCAATATGCAATGGCAAATCAAACAGACCGATTTTCGAGAGAGCGATCTTGACTTTATTTCAAGTGATCAAATCCGATTAATTACGACGCATGTCGCGATGGACTACCTGCCGAAAGAAGACATTAGTGGAGGAATTTGGCAGCGATTGGACAGCAACGCAATTGGTTCCTTCTCGGCGGTGGCCTATCATTTCGGTAAATCGCTTTGTCAATTTACCGATGTCCCAATCGGATTAGTCAGTGCAAATCTGGGTGCTAGCTCAATTGAAGCCTGGATGAGTAATGAAGCCCTTTGGCAATTTCCTCAATTTCGAGACGAGATAGGACCGATCATTGAACGCAACCAGAATTTCGATGAACTCACGACTGAATTTGAAAATTGGCGGGCTTCCTGGGATGAGGAATACTATTTAAAAGGTATCGGTCTGACTGAAAAATGGTACCTGCCCGAAACGGATATTTCAGATTGGACCGAAATGCAGGGGCCAGGATTTTGGGAAGACCACGGCTATGCCGACCACGACGGTGC
>CAJQNM010000208.1 GCA_905479665.1 uncultured Saprospiraceae bacterium | reverse complement strand
AAAGAGCCATTTTTGATTTGGCAACCTTTTCGGAGTGCGCTCAATCATTCACCGATTGGCTCCAAGTGCCTAAAAACATTGATTTGCCCTGTTGATTGATCCATTTATGCAAAAAAAAAGAGACCATGTCACAAGTGACACAGCCTCAATTTCTTTGAATGCCTATCACCTCTCAGGCGGCACTCTTCACCCCTGAGGGATCCAAAATACCAGATGACGAGCAATCAAATTGATCTCAATGCTCCTAAATTTCATTTTCTTCCTTGCTCTTATTTTCTATCCGAAGACTTCTCTTCCAAACAAGTTTTCATTTTCCATCCAAAACTTCTTTCCGGATTTCCTCACTAACTCTTCCGAAGAATCATTAGTCATTTTTTCCATCCATCCATTTTACGTTACATTTTCGACCAGCGATCTGCCGAAGCAAATCACCTAGGTTGCTTATTTGTGAGCCAATTTGTCCAAGCATCCATGAAACTTCCCTAAAGACCTCCACTTCTACTTTTCCCCATTTACTCTAAACCACCTAGATTCTGTGAATCATTTCGGATCCTTGTGTGCAAGCACTCAAGTCACCAGCGAAAACGCTCTATTGAGGTTTTCTCCGTGCTACAAAATTACATTCTGTAGCAGTTCCTTCGCTTTTTTATTAAGCCTTTATTACCCGAAAGTTCTTTTCCGAAGAATTTCCCTTTCTCTCACAATGACCTTTTCAAAATTCGAAGAGACCTTCACAGTTAAAAACACCTATTCCTATTACAGACCAGGCGCTTTTACCTTCAAATGTTTTATCGATTGTCAAAATTATCTGTGAATATCATCACATTCACATCGGGATAACTAATATATGTGAAAATTAGTTGGATAGCAATATTTAACCAATAAAAATTTCACAAGATTGACAAGAAACCAAATTATATTGGTTTTATTAGAATATATATTGATATATAGTTGGCTTGTTTTGAATTGGCTATGTATGGCTCGAATAAATATGCATCTGTGTAGACAGCATAAAATCTGGCCAAGTGTTACAATCTATTCGACCTAATGCACCACTAGCGGTAAAGCACGAATTGCGCCACTTGCCCTATGTTTCACCTGAAGGAGATAGGTGCCAGTTGGAATTCCGCTAGGGAGTTGGAAACTGCCTTCCGGATGTATATCGCTTATTGGGATATGCTGTCCGAGTAAATTGTAAAGCTCTACTTTCCAGTGATCTGTATTCGGAAGATTAATTTGTACGAGTGCTCCGGCAGTAGTGGGGTTGGGGTAAACGAGAAGTGATGAAAGTTCTGACGTGGAGAGTGATGTGGTTTCATCGAGAAGAATCTCAAAGGGCTGATCACAGCCCTCATCGTCCAGTACATTCAGCGTGTAGGAGCCCTGTGGAACCCCACTGATGGCCAATGTGGTGTCTCCCGTACTCCAGCGATATCGATAGAGCCCTGAGCCTCCGGCCAACTGGGGCGTTATGCTGCCCGTGTCTGCCGCTACATCTAGTTGCACATTGAGTTCTTCTATCACAATAGGGTCTAAGGCTGAAATGCGTGATACAATCACCGTGTCGCACATCCCCGAATCTCCCAGCAAGGTATCTCTAAAGACGCCACTGGTTCGGTAGATATTATTTCCTACCCGCAATGACTCACCAGCACAAAGCAACGTATCAATCGCTGATGAAATAAAATCGAGCAAATTGAGCCGGATCTTTACCAGGCTGTCACAGCCAGCTCGTGAGGTGAGCGAGTCAATATAGACTCCTGCTAAAGTAATGGTGTCGCCGCCAAAAAATAATGTATCTCCAGAACAAATGACTTGATCAAAGTCCAGCTCAAAATTATCTACGATGGTCAGATTGATGACCACGATGCTGTCGCAACCGGTACTTGATACTAACGTGTCCTGGTAGATGCCTGGAGTACGAATGACTGAATCTGCAAAGACCAGACTGTCAGCGCTGCATATGGTAAGGTCAAATGAATAGGTGTCGCTTTCCGGGATGGTCAGCTCCAAAATAAACGTGGAGTCACATTCCTGATTGTTTTGTAGTGATTCGACATAACGGATGGATTCTGTAAAGGTCATGCCGCGGTATTCGAAGACATCTCCAAAGCAAGCTATCGCTCGGGTGAGTATGAGGGAAGAATCGAGCACATTTAAGTCAGTGATAATGACTGAATCACAGCCCAAGTGGGTCTGTAAAGTATCGAAGTAAATCCCTGCTGCAGTATGAGAAATAGAACCAACAAACAGCGTGTCACCTCCGCAAATCTCCATTTCCAGTACATTCGTCGATATCGGAAAGACGGTCAGGTCTAATGTCACGATCGAATCACATCCATTTGCCGCCGTCAAATTGCGTATGTATGTGTCTGACACAAACAATAAGGTATCGCCAAGCAAGTACCCCTCTGAGGCACAGACTGTATCGACCAGATTTGTGGTAAAAACTTCATTTACCAAAAGGTCTATGACAAAGACAGAATCACAGGTGCCGGGATCATGGACAGTGAGTGTATCATTGTATATACCCGTTTCAAAATAGGCGACATCATTGACAAAGAGTGTATCTCCCTGACAGATCGTATCCGTGATTTCAACGAAATTTAGGGGGCACCCAATCAGCAAGAACACCTCCTCCGTGCGCAGGGCCAGGGCGGGGAGAAAATTATTGTTGACCGTGCAGCTATAGGTTCCCTGGTTAAGGCCATTGATGCGTGCTAGCAATAATTCGTTTGTTGGTGTTGCAATGAGAAACTCACTATTAAAAGTCCAGGAGTAGGTATTATTTGGCACACCCTGATCGACCGGCAGCTCGATGGTGACATTGTCGGTGATGGAGGCGATGATGGTATCTGGCATAGGGATGATCTGTTGGGGTGCGTAGACGAAGTCATTGAGACCTATCCCATTAATTGCCAACAATGGTCTGAAAGTTAGTTTGTTGTCAGCTAGGTGAAGCTGACGAAGATTGACCATTGTACTGGCATCAAATCCAACGGCTACAAAATCATTGCCGCCTGCTCGGATCTCCATCAGCGAAGATAAATCGCTGTAATCAGGCATTGTGTCAACCAATTTGTTGTTGCTGACGTCGAGGACTTGCAGGGCATCAAAATCAGGAAGCATTGGTAGCTCTCCTTCAAATTGATTGTCGTTGAGAATGATTCGCTCGAGTTGTTCGTAACGCGTAAGGAAGTCCAAGTCACCTTCGAGCATGTTATTGCTCAGATCAAGGTGTCGGACAAATTCCAGATTTCCCAGAGTCGTGACAGGTCCTACCAATCGGTTGTTGTCAAGCAGGATCACATCAATGAGTGGTGTGCGCGTAAAGCGTGGTACGAAGCCAGTGAGTCTATTATGGGAAAGACGCAATTCAAAAAGAGTTGTTGCTGCTCCAAAGATTGGCACACCGCCGATAAACTCATTGTTACTCAAATCCAGAATAATCAAGTTTGGAGTAAAGCTCATCTGAGGAATGGGCCCATCAAGCTGATTGCTTGCCAATCGTATGGCACGCAACTGTCTCATGCCAGTGAAATTGGGTAGTCCTCCGGAAAGCATGTTTTCTGCAAGGACCAAGGTTTCTAGGGCTGGAAGCCCGGAGAAATTTGGAATATCTCCAGAAAGCCTATTTCCGGAGAGTCGTAAGGTTCGCAGAGATGGGAGTTGTATATCCGGTATGGTACCGCTCAAAGAATTGTCGCTTAGATCCAAAAAAATCAAGTTGATCGGCAAATTAAAGGGAGGAAGTTCTTCGCGCAGATTGTTATTGGTTGCAATAAGTTGTGTGAGTTGAGGGAGATTTAGATCTACCAATCGACCTACAATATTGCGATTGTCCAAATTTAGCGCAATGACATTTCCTTGAGCATCGAGAGTGACCCCCTTCCAGGTTTCAATCGAGTCGGAAAGATTCCAAGCATCAAACCATGCCTCGCCTTCGGTATTGTTGTATAGATCCACCAGAGCGAGAGAATCTGAAGTGCGATCGGCATGAAGCTGCAGGTGAAAGACCAGATGTAAAATGAACACCAGACCTAATATTGATAACCGTGTCATACGATTTTCGTTTTTTCTTACTGAGACTGATGCCTTCCAGACCCATCGTGCGTCAGAAAGAGCATCTTACAAGACGTCCAAAGATATACATAATCTTACATATTATGGAAATGCATAATGTGTTACATCTAAAAAACCCCCAGATATTGCATCTGGGGGTGAAAACGAGAAACTCAGTTTTGAGTAAATCGCGTGTTTAGGGTATTGTGAGCGTCCTACTCTAATTAGTGGACTTTCCTGCGTATGTTTTTAAAGACATACGGAAGACTGCAATTGGTTGGGTATTCAGTAAATTAATGCGCCATGTCCACTAATCCACTCTTCTTTAATGGGTATCGTTTCTGCTTGGTGATGAGTATCTTCCTGGCGATCTCATGTGAAAATGAACCAACTGCAGATGAAGCTGGGTTTTAGCGTACCCTGATTCAAATGATGAAAGCATTCCCGATGACAAACCGCGTGTGCACCTGCGTGGATTTGGTCTCGAATAGACACACGCAGTGCCAACAGTTTGTGCTGGGGGTGGACATTCAGCAAACCCTTCTTTAGTCACGCTGGTGGGAAGCAATCATGATGAAAGTGCTACAGACCCTTTTTCTCTTTTTCCAGAACTGCTGTCCTTTCCATTAGGTTATTTACCTGTGCTTCTAGAGCTTGCAACGCACTACTCTGCACCTTGATCATTTGCTCTTGCGACGCGATCGTTAGCTCTTGCGACGAGATACTTTCTTCTTGTGCCTCGATCCTTTGCCCCTGGCGGTCGATTTGATCTTGTTGCTCCTGGATGGCTTTAATTGCCAATACTCCAAACCCAGCATAGTTAACTTGCATCACTGCTTCTCCTTCGTCCATCGGACCATCCAAGACCAATTCAGGAAAGTGCTTCTTGACGTCCTGAGCAACGAAACCGATAGATTTTTCGGGATTATCCGATGCGATGTAATTGTATTTCTTTGTCCTGAGGGTTAGAAGTCTAGAAAGTACAGGATCTAAAGGCTCTATGTCACGTTTCAATCTCCTATCTGAAGCTGTATAGATACCGTTTGAGGCGAAAGTACCAACAACCGCGCCATTACGTGTTAGGCTCATATTACCCGTACCATTGAGGACATAAAAAGTCCAGTCATTATCGTTTCCGCCGTTATTTCTTAAGGTAAACCCATGCTCTGCCGAGTTGCCACTTTCATGTCTTATCATGAAGTCACTGATAGCGTTTGTAGTTGTGATATTATGAGAACTTAATTCTATTCTATCATCCTGGGCAAATAACCATAGTCGACCGTAATTTGAAAGAAGAACAATGTCATCATTGGCCTCATATAAACTTCCTTCCACCCTTTCTTCTCCGGCATCATTGTCAAACAGTTGAAACTGTGGTGAAATAGCTGAAATTCGTAGAATCCCCTCAAATTCAGCAATGGTTTGTGCCGAGCTGGAGCATAAGAAGGCCATGAGAAGAATGGAGAAAGCAATGAAGCGTTTCATGTGTGTGAATATTTTAATGGACGATTGTAAGGAAATATAAATGATAATAATAAGATAAACTCCTGTAGCTTCCATCACA
>CAJQNM010000207.1 GCA_905479665.1 uncultured Saprospiraceae bacterium | reverse complement strand
CGAAAACGGAAGAGGCCCCTGGTGCAAACGAATCTGTCGCCGCACTACTCGAACTTTTTGGAGGCGAGCTTTCTCCCCACCGCCCCAAGCCGGATTATGCTTTTGTCAGTGCGGAGCGGGG
This sequence comes from uncultured Saprospiraceae bacterium, assembly GCA_905479665.1. Classification (GTDB taxonomy): domain Bacteria; phylum Bacteroidota; class Bacteroidia; order Chitinophagales; family Saprospiraceae; genus CAJQNM01. Next base: position 18,171 of record CAJQNM010000207.1, on the reverse strand, counting down.
TCACGACCTGGTACATGAAGGTCTTTCAAAGAATCAAGGTCGGAAGTCAAAAAAGCAAAGCAAGCACTTTACCTGTTTGTCCTGTCATAATGTACAAAGAGAAGATCCCGACTTGGCACACCCCAATGCGGCAGATCGCCTACTCTACTCTGCTGAGCATGAAGTACCTTATTTGCAAGGAAGCACGTTTCACGGCATTGTCAATCGAACTCATTTTTACAATGGGGACTACGAAAAAAAATACGGCAAATTAGTTGAGCCAACACGTGAAAATATCCGTGAAGCCATCCAACTATGTGCGGTCGAATGTTCACAAGGAAGACCATTGCAAGATTTTGAAGTCGAATCAGTGCTCAGCTATTTTTGGTCTTTGGAACTCAAGTACAGTGACCTAGATCTGACAGAAGACGAAAAAAAGACCATTCAGGAGAGCTACGAAACAGGACGGAACAAACCCCGTGCACTGGCACTCTTGCAAAGCAAATTTGTGGATCACTCTCCGGCTACTTTCGGAAAACCCATCACCAAAAATGATGAGGAACTTACCTCTCTGACAGGCAATGCAGAGTCTGGTCAAAAGCTCTACGAGCTGAGTTGCCAGCATTGTCACTACAAGAATAATTACTCCTACTTACTGTTGGATCAAGAGCCCCTTACCTTTAAATACTTGGCAAAAAACATGGACAAGTATCGAGAACACTCGCTCGCGCAAGTGGTTCGATATGGTACCAGCCCTAAAAGTGGTAAGAAGGCCTATATGCCTCAATATACCATGGAGAAGATGACCAATCAGCAATTGGTCGACCTGCGAACATACATTGCTATGAAGGCTGAGGAGCTTTAAAAATCGTCCGGACGATCAAAGTCCGTGAAGACGCTAGGAGTAACTTGCTGATACACGCGTACATCCTTTGGACCTTTGTCATCCGATCTGTCAAACGAGAGCTTGAGGTCACCCTCGACCACCTGGTAGTTGTCCCAGGGCCATATCGCTCGAGGGTCTGCGTCTGATGCACTGGGATAAAAGGCCCACTGCTTAAGTAGTTTCTCATCCTTAGTGATCCAAATGTGATACTTATTTTGTGGTGTGACCCCGACCTCACTAAAAGTCATGCTCAACACATCCGCAGCTTCTCCTGCTTCCGTTTCTCCCGTGTCAAGATACTTGAGGGTCACCCCTTGGTCTCTCAATTTCCAAGGCATCACCAACCAATAAGAATCATTTATCCACATGCGATGCGCTTGGTCGAGCGCTTTGGCAAGACTATCGGGATGCTCAATAGTTTCATCACCGCTTCTCACTTTTCCTTTGCCGCTGTTTAAATTGAAGAGATAGGTGGTTGAGTCACGAGCCACATCGATGCGTACGTCGCCGGTGTGTTTGTCCCAAACCAGATCCCGAAATCCAAAAAAATTCCACCGGATGATGCGTAACTCATCGTAGGCTGAACGCCCACCCATCGCTTCTTCCAGATCCCTGACCAACGCAGCAGATTGGTCATCTGCCATACCTCCTTGGGCCATAGCCACTGATGCGCTGATTAGAAAAAAGGAAAGCACCACACCTCGCGTCAAGGTGCGCAACACATTTAGATTACTCATTTGCTACAACTTTCGAAGTGAAAAGAGTGCCCAAGACAGGAATCGAACCTGCACGCCCATACGGACACATGGCCCTCAACCATGCCTGTCTACCAGTTCCAGCACTTGGGCAAATAAGACTGGATCGCAAATGTAACTGATTTGCTCAGATGCTCCAAGCAATCTAGACAAGGTAAGTAACGATATGGGGCACTTTACCAAATTGGTTTCATGATAGTCTATCTTTCAATTATTTAGATATACGTTTTATTTTTAATTTATTATTCGCACTTTTGCGAGGACCATCCGACAATGGTTGCAGTAGTATGACCAAGGCGAAGAAGAAAACGAAAAGCAAAAGGAGCAAGACGCTTGCTCTCAAAGATCGGCGACTACCGAAAGTTGCCGCTGTCATGATCTGTCTATTGGCAGTCTACCTTTTACTGGCCTTTACATCGTACCTCTTTACTTGGAGTATCGACCAGGATCAAGTGTATCACGCCACCTGGAAGACCATTTTACAAAGCGACATCTCTGTAGAAAATTGGCTAGGAAGGTTTGGGGCCGTCATCTCACATAAGTTATTCTACTGGGGCATCGGCATTTCCGCCTTCATCCTGGTTTTTCTGCTGGTCAAAATAGCCTTCATTCTATTTACCGAATCAAAATGGGCAGAAATCATATCGCCCCTGCAGTACAGCATCCTCTTTGTATTAGTTGCAGCTCCTTTGTGTAGCTTTTTGTTTGCCCAAGCTGAATTTCCCTGGGGAGGAGCAATGGGAGATTACGTCACGGCTGGTCTTAAGAGCATGTTAGGCAAGGTGGGCACCGCACTCCTTTTCCTCTTTATTGGGATAGGTTTTCTGGTGTGGAACTTCCACCACGTGATGATGAAGAACACCTTTTCCTTTCGTCTTCCAGAGCTGCGATTGGGTGAGCTCCTACGGCCCGGTCCAAAAAATCCCATCGAGAGCGATGACTGGCTTGCAGGCAAGAAATCGAGGGGAGCCAAGAAAACCACTGCTCCCACCTCACTCACCCCCGGCAATGACAAAGCAATTGATTTTGAACTGCCAGACACTCCCCAAAAGAAACGCCAGACCGAACCCAGTAGGCCACTCGCTGACGAGCTTGAAGTGACCAACAAATCGGTTCCACCAGTCCCAACTGCTGGGCAGCAGTTCCAAACAGAGACTTTAAGACCCACACCTGCTCGTGACTCAGAGCTGATTGTGGAGCAACAAAATGAGGTGCATCTTGATCCTTATGATCCCACTGCCGACCTGTCCCGCTACCAGAAGCCACAGATCATCAGCTTGACCAACTATGCAGAAGACAATGTGGAGATAGATCGTGAAGAGCTAGAGCAAAATAAGGACCAAATCATCCGTACCCTACTCCATTACAAAATAGAGATTACCAAGATTCGAGCCACGATCGGGCCTACGGTGACACTCTACGAGATCGTTCCAGCACCTGGAGTGAGGATCTCCAAAATCAAGAACCTGGAAGACGACATCGCGCTGAGCCTGGCAGCTCTGGGTATACGAATTATCGCCCCGATACCCGGCAAAGGAACCATCGGTATCGAAGTGCCCAATAAGAACCCGCAAATCGTTGGGCTCAAAGAAGTATTAAATTCGGAAAAATTTCAGACAGCCAAAATGGATCTACCCATCGCCTTGGGCAAGACCATTGCTGATGAGGTCTTTATTGCCGATCTCACCAAGATGCCTCACTTACTTATTGCCGGTGCTACCGGGCAGGGCAAATCGGTCGGGATCAACACGATCCTGATGTCGCTGCTCTACAAGAAGCATCCGTCGCAAGTTAAGTTGGTCCTCATCGATCCGAAGAAGGTAGAACTCTTTCCGTACCGCAAACTGAAAGATCATTTTCTTGCCTTCTTACCCAACCAAGATGAGCCGATCATTACCGAGACAAAGCGAGTAGTCTATACCCTAAACTCACTCTGCATTGAGATGGATCAACGCTACGATCTGCTGAAAAAGGCACATTCGCGAAACATCAAGGAGTACAACAAGAAATTTGTAGCGCGCAAGCTTAATCCCGGCAATGACCACCGCTTTATGCCATTTATCGTGCTGGTGATTGATGAGTTTGCCGATCTAATCATGACGGCAGGAAAAGAAGTCGAACTTCCGATCGCTCGACTGGCTCAGCTTGCGCGTGCCGTCGGCATCCACTTGATCATTGCCACCCAGCGGCCTAGTGTAAATATTATCACGGGTGTGATCAAGGCAAACTTCCCAGCACGCCTTGCGTTTCGGGTCACCTCAAAAGTAGATTCCCGCACGATTCTTGATTCTAGTGGCGCCGACCAGTTGATCGGTCGAGGAGACATGTTACTCACGCACGGCAGTGATATCATCCGGCTGCAATGTGCCTTTGTTGATACACCGGAGGTCGAGAAGGTCATTGATCATATTTCCGATCAACAAGGCTTTCCTACTCCCTTTTTCCTCCCAGAGTACGATGGTGAAGAAAAAGATCTCGGTGGCTCCAATGGCCTGAAAGAATCTGACCTAGACGATCTCTTTCAAGATGCAGCGATGCTGGTCGTCCAAAATCAACAAGGCTCTACTTCGATGATTCAGCGCCGACTCAAACTAGGCTACAATCGAGCTGGTCGGATCATGGATCAACTGGAGGCGTTGGGTGTAGTTGGGCCTAGTGAGGGCAGCAAAGCGCGTGAAGTCTATGTGCTCAATGAACAGGAACTCTATCAGCACCTCGAGCGGCTGCACGAAGCTTAATCCCAATTTATTCATTAGATTATCTGCTACAAGCCAAAATACCCCCGAACTCAAGGACGTCCTGCAATTTTCCTTCTCACCGTAAGAATGCCTACGATTGCGAGGCAAAATCACAGTGGAGCCTTTGATTTCATTGGTTATTTGACTTTCGCGACGAAAACCCAATGCATAAATTGGGTTAATTTTTAGTTAAACTGCGTAGTATCAAGTTGCGCAGAGCACTTAGATTCGTCTTCTCATAAATCCTCCCACCTATGAATCATTTAATAATTCTGCTATTCCTCTTCTTTCCATTGCTCCTAGTGGGTCAAACGGAGCGCTATACCGATCCCGAGGCTCGAGAGATTTTGCAGGGCATTGAGCAATCGATCGAAACGACTGGGCATGTTCACTATACATTTAGATTGGGCATTCATCCACCAGAAAGAGACTCCATCATACAGGACGGAGCATACTGGCAGCAAGGCACTTCCTACCGGCTTGACCTGGATGACTATACATTCATCAGCGATGGTGTCAGTCAGTGGGTAGTGGACAAAGCATCACAAGAGATTCAGATCCATGACTACGAAGATCCCGATCCCAGCGAAGTAGCACACCCGCAAAACCTTTTGAAGATCTACCAGAATCCCAATTTCAGATATCGCCTTACGGATTCTGATCTGATTGAGTTTATTCCGATGGAAACAGACTTCGAATATTTTCGTGCAATCATGCAGGTGGAGAGCGATCCACCAGACATCGCCAGCATTCAGGTGTGGAGCAAAGATGGCTCTCGCTATGCGGTACACATGACCGATACTCATGCAGGAGTAGCTCCCCCAGCAGAGAAATTTCAGCTTATCGAAACGGACTTCCCTGGGTATCACATCGAAGATTTACGCATCAATTAGCAGTTTTCGTTACCTTTTGTGCCTCGCTGAATAGGGTGGTGGCGACCCTAAAGTAGTTCTAGATGGGTATCAAAAGCTTCCTGATAAAACCTATAGCTAGGTATATATCCCGCTCAAATGAGCGCGCATTTGCCTGTGCCGTAAACCGACAGCAAGAGACCTTTAAGACACTCATCACTACCGCAAGCAAGACCAAATTTGGGCGTGATCATGATTTTGAAGGGATCAAATCACCAGCAGATTTTTGCCAACAGGTGCCGATCCGTGACTACGAAGCCCTACGTCCCTATATGGATCAAGTGGTAGCAGGACAGCCCGATATTCTCTGGCCTGGATTACCAATCTACCTGGCAAAAACCAGTGGTACTACTTCTGGTACCAAGTACATACCAATGACCAAGGCCAGTACTCCACATCATGTGAACACCGCCCGAGATGCTCTTTTTTCGTACGTGCATCGCAGTGGTCGCAGTGATATTTTCGATGGTCAAATGCTCTATCTGTCGGGATCGCCAGAACTCACCACGACAAATGGTATTCTTACGGGGAGACTTTCTGGCATTGTAAACCATCAAATACCAGGCTGGATCAAGGGGAACAAACTACCCTGCGAAAAAACAAACAGCATCACGGACTGGGAGGAGAAGGTGGAAGCCATTGCCGAAGAAAGTTTGGGCCAAGACCTGCGCCTGATTGGGGGCATCCCTCCTTGGGTGCAAATGTATTACGAAGCGATCTTACGGAAAACAGGCGCGGCCACTGTCCATGAAGTTTTTCCCAAATTGACTGTATTTATGTATGGCGGGGTCAATTATAGTCCCTACCGGGCAAAACTAAATTCACTGGTTGGGAGCGTATTGGACAGTGTCGAAACGTATCCAGCATCAGAGGGGTTTCTTGCCTATCAGGATACGGGCGAAGGACTCGTGCTCAATACTGAGGCCGGCATCTACTACGAATTTGTACCCAGTGATGAGATATTTAAGGAGCGGCCTACTCGACTAGGGCTTGATCAAGTCGAAGTTGGTCAAAATTATGCGATCATTCTCAGCACCAATGCAGGTCTGTGGGCCTATAATATTGGCGATACGATCGAGTTTGTCTCCCTCGATCCGTACCGAATCCGGGTCACCGGGCGGATCAAGCATTTCATCTCTGCCTTTGGCGAACACGTAATTGCGCATGAGGTCGAGTACGCTATGCAACATGCCAGTGATGCGATGCAGCTTCAAATCAACGAATTTACCGTGGCCCCGCAGGTCAATCCTGAAAGCGGCCTCCCATACCATGAGTGGTTTCTGGCCACCGACCTACCGCCAAACGACAATGCCCGACTTGCAGATATATTGGATCAATCTATGCAGGAGCAAAACATCTACTACAAAGATTTGATTCAGGGAAACATCCTCCGACCAGCGATAGTCACCATCTTGCCAGGTGATGCTTTCCGCCGTTATATGGAAAGTCAAGGTAAGCTGGGTGGACAGAATAAAGTGCCCCGTTTGTCGAACGATCGTAAAATTGCAAATCAGCTGATGGCTGCACAAAGCTGACTATCAGATCGTTAAGGATTTATTAAAGCTTGATATGCAGCTCGCAAATGGTCAGACCATCCGTTTAAGGTCTCGACCATAATTTCGCCAGAAAAAGACTAATTTTGCACGCTCATGAAAATCAGCACATTGCGATTTCCCTTTGTTATAGTGTTTGCTGCCATCTTGATGGTCAGCTGTCGCACGGATTTTGAACGCATCCGTACCAGTACCGATCCCGAGACCGTCTACACTGCAGCAATGAAGTTTTACGATGCCGAGGAGTATCTCAAGGCTCAAACCCTTTTTGAGCTTGTCTTGAATAGCTACCGGGGTACCGCACGTGCGGAAGAACTGGCTTTCAAATACTCGTACAGTCATTACTACCTGAACAACTTTATTCTGGCTGCCCACCACTTCAATAATTTTTCCAACACCTTCACTTCCAGTGAGCGTCGGGAAGAAGCAGACTTTATGAAGGCTTATGCCAACTACCAGCTATCTCCTAATCCCCGACTAGATCAAGAGTACACGCGCACTGCCATCGACCAGTTTCAGCTTTTTGTCAATACTTATCCCAATAGCGCCCGCACAGATGAGTGCAATGAGCTCATCATATCTGGACGGAAAAAACTGGAACTCAAAGAATTTAATCAGGGCAAGCTCTACTATGAGCTGAAGAGTTACAACGCAGCGATCCACTCCTTTGAAAATTTACTCAAAGATTTTCCAGAATCGGCCAATGCCGAGCAAATACGCTTCTTGATTTGCAAGTCTGCCTTTGACTGGGCAGAGCGTAGTTTTTACGAAAAGAAAGGAGAACGGTATGCCCTCGCAGTCAAGAAGTACCAAGAACTAAAGAAAAAATTTCCTCGCAGTGAGTACCTGGCCGAGGCATCAAAGATGTACAACGCCAGTCAACAAATTATTAAATCGATATCAGGATGACAGATATTAAGTCAAAAGTACAGGGCTACAATGCTTCCGTCGAAGCCAGAGATGTAAAAGCCCTGATCGGCAAGAATAAGAACATCTATGAGTCCATCGTGATCATAAGCAAGCGCGCTAAACAGCTCAACGTGGAGATCAAGCGTGAACTGGGAGAGAAGCTCGAAGAGTTCGCTACATCTTCAGACAACATTGAGGAGATCCATGAAAACAAAGAGCAAATCGAGATCTCTAAGTTTTACGAGCGCCTGCCCAATCCGTCACTGATTGCTACGGAAGAGTTTTTGAGCGAAAACATCCGACATCGTTACATCGACCGCGGGGACAATCAGGGCGATAAAGAATCTGGTAGTATCGAGCTATAAAGGATTAGATTCCCTATGCTTTCGGGAAAGAAAATTTTGGTGGCTGTTACCGGCAGCATCGCCGCGTACAAGGCAGTACTGCTGGTGCGCAGCTTGATAAAGGACGGTGCCGAAGTAAAAGTCGTGATGACCCCCGACGCGACCCACTTTGTCGGCCCACTCACTTTCACCACCCTATCTAAAAATGCTGTTTCTTCCGACATCAGCAATCGCGATCAGTGGAACAATCATGTTGAGCTCGGCCTGTGGGCCGATCTGATTGTAGTTGCTCCTGCCACTGCAAATACCCTAGCAAAAATGGCTTCAGGTGCGTGTGACAACATGGTCCTGGCTGTATATCTCTCTGCACGATGCCCTGTTTGGATCGCCCCCGCAATGGATGTGGATATGTGGCATCATCCGGCAACTCAGCGCAATATCACCCAGCTGACCAAAGATGGCGTGCACCTGCTGCCGGTGGGCGTAGGCGACCTGGCGAGTGGCCTCACTGGCGAAGGTCGCATGGCTGAACCCCATGAAATCCACGAGAGAATTCAAGGTTTTTTCAAAAAAAAAAGTGACCTGAAGGGCACGCGGTTCATCGTCACTGCCGGACCCACCTACGAAGATCTAGATCCCGTCAGATACATTGGCAATCGCTCTTCTGGTAAGATGGGCATAGCCATCGCTGAGGCACTCATTGACGCTGGAGCGCACGTAGATTTGGTACTTGGCCCCACGGGGCAATCTGTTCCCACTGCTGAAAACCTCCTATTTCATAACGTACGATCTGCTGAGCAAATGGCGGAAACCTGCTCAGCCTTATGGAGCAATTGCAACGGTGCAGTGCTGGCTGCGGCAGTCGCCGACTACACACCCGCAGAGAGATCTGACCAAAAAATCAAAAAAGCTGATGATGATCTAACGATCCAGTTGACACGCACTCTCGATATCGCCAGCAGCCTCGGCAAACAAAAATCAGCATCTCAAGTCACCATCGGGTTTGCCCTAGAAACCGAAAACCTTGAGCAGAACGCCTTGCGAAAATTATCGGCTAAGAATTTTGACATGATCGTGCTCAACTCACCCAATGACAAGGGAGCTGGTTTTCAGCATGACACAAATAAAGTCACTTTCTTTTGGAGCGATGGAAATAATCGGCCATTACCACTTCTCTCAAAGACTGAAGTCGCCACCCAGATCGTTGATGAACTGATTAAAATGTGGAAAATCAAAGCGCATTCAGATTCATGAAGTATATCATCACATTGGCATGCTGTGTACTGACTGTTTGCAGTACGGCACAGGAAGTGGAATTTTCAATCTCCATAAATACTCCGCGGCTGCAAAATACCAACGCATCGTATTTCAGCAGCTTGGAGGGACAACTCAGGGAGTTTCTCAACAATCGCCGTTGGACCAATGACACCTACGATGACCACGAGAAAATTCAGTGCAATCTAAACCTCACCATCAGTGAGGAGCTTTCGGCGACCACTTTTCGGGCTGATCTAGACATCCAATCAAGCAGACCTGTTTACGGCACCAACTACGAAACAACCTTGATCAATCATCGGGATCAGGAAGTGGTATTCACTTACGAAGACGCACGACCACTCATCTACAGTGAAAATGCATATAACGATAATCTGAGCTCGATCCTGGCATTTTATGTCTACTACATCTTGGGCATGGATTACGATTCCTTTTCGCTTTATGGTGGAGATCCTCATTTTGGCAAGGCTCAAGAAATCATCAATACCCTGCCACCTGAAGTGGCTGCCGACGCGGGCTGGAAAACCACGGCCAATGGCAAAAATCGCTACTTTATGATCGAGAATATTCTCAATCCACGTGCACGCGAATTTCGCAAGGCCACCTATAATTACCATCGGCAAGGCATGGATATCATGGCTGGAGACTCCGATCAAGCCAAAGAAGTACTGGTCTCTGCGCTCAAAGATGTAGAGGCGGTCAACAATGACTCACCCAACTCGATGATCATCCAGATGTTTGCCAATGCCAAGGCCCAGGAGGTCGCCGAGATCTTTACCGTGGCCGTAAGGGAGCAAAAAAATGAAGTGTACCGAATCATGACGCGGATTGATCCTGCCAATCGCAATAAGTACATCCCCATCCGGAGATAGCCCCGATGCAGCGCATAGCCATCTTTGCTTCAGGCAGCGGCAGCAATGCCAGAAAAATCATGGAGCATTTTGCCCACTCGGAAGTCGCTCAGGTCGCCTTGGTCGTTTCCAATCGTCGCAAGGCCGGCGTTTTAAAAATCGCAGATGAGCATGGCATCGATCGCACAGTCGTGAGTCGCTCCGCTTTTAATGATGCTCAATTCCTGCAATCGCTGGCTCAGCAAAAGATCGACTTCATAGTCCTTGCCGGTTTTCTCTGGCTCATACCCACGTATCTAGTGCAGGCTTTTGAGCGACGCATGGTCAATATACATCCGGCACTTCTTCCTCAATATGGCGGCGCTGGCATGTACGGCATGAATGTGCATCGGGCAGTCAAGGCCGCTGACGAAAAGCAGTCAGGCATCACCATTCACTACGTCAACGAACACTATGACGAAGGGCAAATCATTTTTCAGGCTACCTGTGACCTCACCCCCGAGGATACTCCTGAAACGATCCAACAAAAAGTGCTAAAGCTGGAACATCAGCATTTTGCCCCTGTCATTGAAGAGCTTCTAATGTCAAAAAAATGAGGAAAACGCTACTCTGAGGAAAGGGATAATGGATAATGGATAATGGATAATGGATAATGGATAATGGATAATGGATAATTGGAATTTCCGACCAAAACATATTTGATTATAAAAAGTCTGCGTCCTTCTGCGTCGAAATCAAAGGCTCAAAAGGCACAGAGGGGGTTAAGACGACAAAGAAGGACAAGTTCCGTCTACCAGGCTTTTGAAAAGCAATAAATAACACGAGAGATCTAATTTTTGAACCTTGAACTCATTGAACTCTTGAACCCTCTCGAACCCTTCGAACCCTCTTGCCCCCGAACCCTATCCCACCGACAACACTTCTCCAAACCGATAATTGTACCCCAAGATCCCTTGATAGCCTCCCGTATGAAGGACCAGCAATCGGGAGCCTGGTGCAAAAAAGTCGTGCCGAATGAGCTCATCTAGCCGCAGCATCATCTTGCCGGTGTAGACCGGATCAAGAAAAATGCTGTGCTGATGATGAAAACCCTTGATGTATGCGATCAACTCGGCCGGAAATTTTCCGAAGCCACCGAGGTGGGCAGCAACGATTTTAGTTCTTCCACGGTGATGGCCCACTGTTGGTGGAAGCCCATCGAAGTCTCCTCCTTTCAGCAGCGACATGGCGATAAATTCCTGCTTTCCCTGCGCACCTTGCAGGAGGCCTCCCAAGGTGGCGCCCGTCGCACAGGGTACTACCCAGACATCGTACTTTCCGTGTTGCTCGATTTCTGCTGCGCATTCAGCCATGCCACGCATGGCCAGTTCGGAAAGCCCTCCCTCTGGAATGATATAGACTTGCGGATATTTGTTCCGGACTTCCTCAAGAAATTCGGGTGAGTCCTTTTGCCGATACTCGGTGCGAGAGAGCGGATGCAGCTTCATACCCCAACCAGCACATGCCCTCATAGTAGGATTTTTGGGATCGATTTCTCCCCGCACATAGCCCACACTTTTTAGGTTGTTTTGCTGGGCTGCCCACGCTGTGGCGTAGAGATGGTTTGAAAAAGCGCCGCCAAAGGTGATCAGCGTATCTGCCTTTTGTGTCACCGCATCCCGGATCAAATATTTCAGCTTTCGCATCTTGTTGCCCTGCGCATGGCCACCGATGAGGTCGTCACGCTTCATATATACCTCCACTCCCTTCTGTAGATAGAGATCCGATTCTAAAATACTGATGGGCGATGCATCCACGTGAGAAATGTACGTGTGTTTGGGAGGAATACCTAACTACCTTCGAATCCAACGCTCCACCTTTTTTCCCAGAAACTGTAAGATGATCTAGATCAGTGCTTGTCGTGATCTTGGTCATCTTTCCCGAAAATAAATCATCCGACCTTTCGAAAATCTTTCAAAGGGAGCTGCCAGAACTTATACTAAACCCCGGTTATGCGAGTAAACTCAAGGTATTCGATAGTCTTATTACTTTCTCTTTGTCTTGCCATCCAATGCACAAAAGACGAGGAAACTGCCCCCCCGCCACAAGTTGATCTCGATAAAATATTGATAGACCAACTTATAGAAGTCTCTCCCACGGAGCGGTTTTTTCACTACATCCTTGCGGATGAAAATGACCTCACCTACCTGCCCAACCAGGATCCGAATAATCCAGTCACTCGGAAAAAGGTAAATCTGGGTAAAATGCTCTTTTTCGAACCGGGTTTGGCACAGGATGCGAAGGATAGTCTGTGCTACGAAACGTATTCCTGCTCGACTTGTCATGTTCCAGAAAGGGGCTTCTTGCCAGGACGAATCCAGGGGATTGCTGATGGAGCCCATGGCTTCGGTTACTTAGGTAGCTCGAGAGTTCCTCTTTCCAACTATGAAGAAACTGATCTCGATGCGCAGGGGTTAAGGCCACTGACTGTCATGAACGTAGCCTATATGACAAACACTCTTTGGAGTGGCCTTTTTGGAGCTCATGATATTAATGAAGGGACGGAAGAGTTGTGGGAAGGGAAATTGGCTGAAGTAAATCACCTTGGCTTCGTGGGATTAGAAAGCCAAAACATAGAGGGCGTGGAATTGCACAGGATGTCCATCAATGCACATGTCCTGGATGATTATGGGTATCGAGAACTATTCGATGAGGCCTTTCCCGACATGGACGTTTCCGAGCGGTACGACGACAAAGCCATCAGCTTTGCATTGGGAGCCTACCTGCGATCTATCTTGACGACGAGAGCCCCTTTTCAAACATGGTTGAAGGGAGACCGGTCGGCAATGACTGCATCTCAGAAGCAGGGTGCCTTACTGTTTTTTGACAAGGCTAGATGCTATAAATGTCACAACGGTCCCGCCTTGAGTTCGATGACATTCCATGCCTTGGGCACAAGAGATCTACATGAGCAAGGAGGAGTCAATACTTCAGCAGATGATGTACGTAATTTGGGTCGGGCCACCTTCACAAAAAACCCCGCCGATAATTTTCAGTTTAAAGTGCCCCAGCTATACAACCTAAAGGACTATGTCAGTTTTTTTCACGGCAGCAGCAAAGCGACCTTAGAGGAGGTACTTGAGTTTAAATTAAAAGCACAATCAGAGAATCCTAGGGTTTCGCAAGATCTAGTTTCGACACTCTTTCAGCCTGTTGAGCTTACCGCAACGGAAAAGGAACAATTGCTTGACTTTTTGCGAAACGGACTACATGATCCCGACATAACACGGTACCAACCGACATCTCTCCCATCAGGTCTGTGCTTCCCCAATAATGATGAGCAATCGAGAATAGACCTGGATTGTCAATAGGAGGTCTTCAGAGACTAGTTTCCTCGCAAAAACATACGACAGGCAAGGCCAGGGGTTAGACTCTTCCTCCTTCTTCTCCAGAAAATACCGTTCTTTATTCCTCACATTATTTTCACATGAAAGCAATAACTACCCTGGCTTTTGGCCTCCTCACGTGCCTCCTTTTTGCACAAAGCTCTGATGAGCTTGATCTGACCACGATGGATCATCACGATGGTTTCATCCCATACTACCACGATACGGAAAGTGACAAGATCTATTTCGAAATCGAGAATCCCGGCAGCGAACTACTCTACCATGTATCGCTAGCCACTGGCATCGGCTCGAATAATATCGGACTTGATCGGGGTCGGCTGGGTGATAGCCGGGTCGTCTCGTTTCGCAAGGCTGGCAACAAACTTTTACTCACAGAAATCAACTATGGCTTTCGCGCTGAATCAGACAATGCGCTTGAGGTGGAGGCTGTCAAAGAAGCGTTTGCCGAATCGGTCTTGTGGGGATTTAAGATCGAAGAAGAGCGCAATGGTGCCCTCATCATCGATGCCACTTCGTTTGTCTTACGTGATGCCTACCAAGTGGTCGAGGGGCTGAGCAGTCGCAAGCAAGGCACCTATAAAATGGATGCTAGCCGCTCCGCATTGTATCTACCTAGGACCAAAAACTTTCCGGACAATTCGGAAATCGAGGCAACCATCACCCTCACTGGCAAGCCGACTGGCAGGGAGGTCCAATCTGTAACTCCTGATGCGACTGCAGTTACCGTACGGCAGCATCACTCTTTTGTCAGACTGCCAGATGATCAGTATCAACCTCGGTTGGCTGATCCTCGCAGTGGCTTTATGAGTGCCCGTTTTTATGATTTTGCCACCCCCATCGCACAGCCACTTGTTAAGAAATATATTCGTCGGCATCGGCTGACAAAGCAGGACCCCGCTGCAGCCATGGGCGCACCCGTCGAACCCATAATCTACTATCTTGATCCTGGTGTACCGGAGCCGATTCGCTCTGCGCTGCTCGAGGGAGCCTCGTGGTGGAACCAGGCCTACACAGCTGCCGGATACCAGGATGCATTTATCGTGAAGATGCTGCCTGATGATGCAGACCCGATGGATATCCGCTACAATCTTATCCAGTGGGTGCACCGATCTACCCGCGGCTGGTCTTATGGAAGTTCCGTGGTCGATCCCCGCACTGGCGAAATCATCAAAGGAAAAGTCACCCTGGGATCTCTAAGGGTGCGTCAGGATTATTTAATTGCACAGGGTCTGCTTGCTGCATTTGAAGATGGTCGCACAGCCGATGGCCCGCTGGTTGAGCTCTCGCTGGCGCGGCTACGGCAGCTCTCGGCTCACGAAGTAGGACATACCTTAGGGCTGGTGCACAATTACATCGCGAGTGCTGATGATCGTTCATCAGTCATGGACTATCCACATCCTTATGTCGAAATGGAAAATGAAAAAGCCTCTTTTACTCGTGCCTATGACGATAAAATAGGTGCTTGGGACAAACGGGCCATCATCTACGGTTATCAGGATTTCCCAGAAGGAGTGAATGAGAAAGAAGAGTTGCAAAAAATCCTGAATGAGACTCGAGCCATGGGACTGCGCTTTCTTTCTGACCAGGATGGTCGGCCCCCTTCCAGCGCCCACCCACTCACCCATCTCTGGGACAATGGCAGCTCTCCGGTCGAGGAATTGATGCGCATGAGTAAAATACGACGACAGGCACTTGACCAGTTTGGTGAGGACAATATCCCTGTCGGTACTCCCTTATCCTATCTTGAAGAAGTTTTTGTACCCCTCTATTATGCACACCGCTACCAGGTGGAAGCTGTGACTAAGATGGTGGGAGGTGTAGAGTATCGATACGCTGTAAAAGGCGAAGATGACACCTCTACCAAAATAGTGCCTGCCGCCGATCAACGTCTGGCACTTGATGCTTGCATGCACACCCTCTCGCCAGCATTTTTGGCCATCCCTGAATCCGTCATGAGCTTAATACCTCCCAGAGCCATGGGCGAGCGGCGCTCGGCTGAGCTTCTCAAAAATAGGTCTGGCCTCACCTTCGATCCCCTCAGCGCTGCGACGGCATCGGCAGCTTTCACACTCGATTTCTTGCTCAACCCGGCGCGCCTCAATCGCGTACTGGAGCATCGCGCTCGTGATGGCAGCCAAATGTCTTTGGGAGATCTTCTCACTCGGATCGATACCGACTTACAGAGAGGAAGTCAAAACTCCGGCATGGAGGGTCTCATCGGCGAGGCCGTGCACTTCCTATTTGTCCAAAATCTCATGAAACTCGCTCGTGATGGAGGAGCACAGCACCAGGTACAGGGTGCAGCCCTCCATGTGCTGGACAAAACCAAAGCTATGGCTGGTTCCTCTGATCATCAAAGGGTGCTTAAACACGAGATCGATCTCTTTATGAGCGATCCAGAAAATTACTCCGTGCAAGAAACACCCGAGTTACCGGCAGGATCTCCGATCGGTTGTGGGTACTGAGGTGGACCTTGAGCCAACCTTTAACCTCACAAAAATCGATCTGCCATCGCTGGAGTAGGCACCATGCACTCGTCTGTCTTACCAAACCAGTGATATCGATAACGGGCTATCCAGTTGTAAATGGTATCCCGAATCGATCGCGGAATGATCTTAAATACACCCAGCCGGTAAGGCCAATGTAAATGGCTGGAAATGGCAATAGCAGCGTCCGATTTGAACTGGACCAATCCATCCTCAATAAAAACAATCGAGCTGAGATCATCAAAGTCGGCCAGATCAATCTCACCTAGGATGACTTTGCCTGCCTCCGATTGCAAGGCCGCAAAACGCAGAGTCTTGCTTTTTTCGTGGCGCACTACAAATCGCACAACGCCGTTGCACAGGTTACAGACCCCATCAAAAAGCACCAGCGGTGCCCTGCTTTCTGCCAAAGTTTTCACGATCGCATATTAAACATGGCAATTCTGTCTATGTTTTTTCAAAACAACTGATCATATAGTTCTTGGATATGCCCCACTTGCACCAAGCGCATACTGCCTGGTTTGACATCAAGAGCAGTGGCTTGTGCAGCGGGAATGA
Organism: uncultured Saprospiraceae bacterium; assembly: GCA_905479665.1. GTDB lineage: Bacteria > Bacteroidota > Bacteroidia > Chitinophagales > Saprospiraceae > CAJQNM01. The sequence goes on along the minus strand of CAJQNM010000207.1, from coordinate 1,540 downwards.
AGATCTGCTCAAATCCGAGACGACCGGCCTCTGCGATGCGTTGCTCCAGGCGTTGCACCGAGCGAATTTCTCCGGAAAGACCTACCTCGCCCGCCAGACAGGTTTGGGGAGGCATAGTTAGATCTTCTAAGGAGGAAACCAAAGCCGCTACCACTGCGAGATCGGTCGCCGGATCGGTGACTCGCAGCCCGCCGGCGATGTTGAGAAAAACGTCCATCTGCCCAAAAAACAAACCACAGCGTTTCTCCAAAACGGCCAAGAGCATGTGCATTCGGCGTAGATCAAACCCGGTAGTCGATCTCTGCGGTGTGCCGTAGACGGCATTGCCTACCAGTGCCTGCACTTCAATCAGCATGGGTCGCTGACCTTCCAGTGTAGCTGCAACAGCACTGCCCGATAAATTGCTTTTTTCCTGCAAGAAGATCTTGAAAGGGTTTTCTACAGGGATCATGCCATGTTGCATCATCTCGTAAATGCCTATTTCATCTGTCGACCCAAATCGATTCTTCAAGGTTCGTAAAATCCGAAATGAGTGATGTCGATCCCCTTCAAATTGCAGCACGGTATCGACTACGTGCTCTAGTATTTTCGGCCCTGCCAAAGACCCCTCTTTGGTAATGTGTCCGATGACAATGACTGGGATATTTTGCTCCTTCGCCAGACGTTGCAGAATCGAGGTGCAATCTCGCACCTGAGAGACGGTGCCAGGGGCCGACTCCAGCGTATTCGTATAGACCGTTTGAATAGAATCGACAATGATTAAGTCAGGTTCCACCACGCCTACTTCCTTGATCACCGCCTCGAGATGGGTCTCGGCAAGAATATAGGTCTGGCTCTTTTGTTGATTTACGCGATCTGCACGCATCTTAATTTGCTCGGCACTTTCCTCCCCTGAGACATAAAGTACCTTCCCTTGCCAACTCAGGGCAACTTGCAGTAACAAAGTCGACTTACCGATGCCTGGTTGACCTCCAATCAATGTGATCGAGCCTGGAACAATGCCACCACCCAGCACTCGATCAAACTCTACATCATGCGAGGAGCGACGTACGATGGCTCCTGGCAATATACTATCGAGTGCCACCGACTGTCGAGTACCCGACCGACCGGGTAGCGAAGAAGCAAAGCGACTTGCGGTCTGCGTCCCGGAGACAACTTCTTCATGCAGCGTATTCCATTCATTGCATTCATTGCACTGGCCTTGCCACTTGGGAGAGACGTGGCCGCATCCGGTGCAAACAAACTGTGTCTTTTGTTTTTTCAGGATAATCTGTATTTATTACAATATCTTCAATCAAAATGCAGTAGTGTCATATGGACATCTTTTTATACCCTATAATCCCAGAAAATTGGACTTTAATGCTGTAGATGATAAAAAACTGTATTTTTTTTTGCGAAAGTTGTGACCTTTCCATTACGCCTCGTCTTAAGTTCGAATATAGTTATTCGAGGTTTTCAATGGAGAGCCGTTGCAATAAAAGATTTTCTACAGGGAGTATAATGTAGATTGTTTTCATTTGGTTTTTTGGGGTTATACAGG
>CAJQNM010000206.1 GCA_905479665.1 uncultured Saprospiraceae bacterium | reverse complement strand
AATGGAAATCTGCCTGGGGATTTAGCTTTCGTTTGCCGAAGGAGAAGGTGAGTAATCGGAAACACAAGTATGTGATCCAAGAATGACAGCCCATCTCATTTACGTCCCAATCTCCACATTGGGCATTTTTCCTACTTTCATCGAAAAGTAGTAAACATTGCCCTCTATGCAAGCAATACCTAAAACAGGTCTCAAGGGGCTTGCTGAAAATTGGCAAAGTGATCTTGTAGCAGCAATAAGCGTAGCGCTGGTCGCCCTGCCTCTGGCTTTAGGCATTGCTTTTGCTTCTGGCGTACCGCCCATCGCGGGTGTTCTCTCCTCAGTGATCGGGGGTGTAGTCACCACAGTCTTGCGAGGCAGCCATCTCGCGATAAATGGACCAGCAGCAGGCCTGATCGCAGTCATTCTCTCATCCGTGGCTGCCTTAGATGATGGCTCTGGCAAAGCGCTGCATTACGTATTGGCAGCTATTGTAGTCTCTGGTGCCATCCAAATTTTACTCGGATTATTAAAACTTGGCAAGTATGCCGACCTGTTTCACAGTACTGTCATACACGGTATCCTCGCTGGAATCGGAGTCATTATTATTGCCAAACAAATTCATCTCGCTCTCGGCACAGTCTCTACCTCCGACGAAATCATCGGGACCTTGCTCGATGCCATTCGGCAGATACCAAACATAAATCCATATGTAGGGATTATTTCAGTGACTGGTTTGTTGCTCCTTGTTTTTCAATCACGGATCAGTTACAAATTATTTCATCTGATCCCTGCCCCTATCTGGCTCCTGCTGCTGGCCCTGCCTTTTGTCTTTCTCTTTGACTTTTTTGATCCTCAGACGCGCGAGTTTCTCGGTCATACCTATAGCATTGGTCCAGATCTTTTGATCAATCTACCTGACAATCCCCTCGATGCCATTCTCTATCCTGATTTTTCGAAAATTAACACGCTCGCTTTTTGGATTTCGGTCCTGTCTATTACCATGATTGCCAGCATTGTGTCCCTAGCTGGAAGCAAAGCCGTCGACAAGCTGGATCCATACAAACGTAAAACCAACTTGGACAAGGACCTCATCGGAATAGGTGTGAGTTCGATGGTATCTGGTATGCTCGGAGGCTTACCGATTATCACAGTCATTGTCCGGTCTAGTGTCAATGTGCACAACAATGCCAAAACAAAATGGTCAAATTTCTACCACGGACTTTTATTGCTTTTATTCATCTTTATCCTCACTCCTTTTATTCAGATGGTCCCTCTATGTACACTCGCTATACTGTTGGTTTTCACGGGCTATAAATTAACTTCTCATAAGGTCTTCAAACATATGTATAGTCATGGACCAGAGCAACTCATTTTATTTACAGGAACTCTGCTCATAACACTATACACCGATATACTCTTTGGTCTTTTTGGTGGGTTGGGATTGGCCCTTCTTGTGCATTGGCTGCTGGCAATGGTCCCCATCAGAGAATTTTTCAAAATGATTTTCGATTCGGGTTCTCATGTTTTTACCAATAAGGATGGTTCGTACAATATGCAAATTAAGGGGATCGCCAACTTCCTTGCGACACTCAAGATTGAGAATCTCATGTCTCGCATACAGCCCGGATCTCAAGTCACGGTCGACCTCACTGGTGCCAAGCTGGTGGACTTTTCCATACTTGAAAATCTCTACGATTTCCAACGTACGCATGGAGATGCTGGCGGGAAGGTAAACATCATCGGATTGAAAAATCACAATTCATCCTGCAATCACAAACTGGCATTAAAAATTTTACCAGATAAACCCAATGCAAAATTGACTCGGAGGCAAATACATCTGGCCGAGATATCTCAAGATCATGACTGGGACTTCAATCCGGCGCCCGTAAATAATCTCGATTTTATCGAGTCCTTCCATTTCTTCAAGACACGCCCTCTCGAGGGTCGAGATAATACGGTGACACCAAAAAACAACAAATACAGTTGGGAGATTTGTGATGTTATTTTTGAGGAAGGGGCCTACGCCGCGGCAGATGAATACCAAACAACGCTTTGCCTGGTCAATGCCACCAAAGAACTACCGAAATTTGTCATCGAGAAAAAAAGTTTTACGGAAAAATACCTCAACACCTCTTGGCTCAAGGATATCGACTACAATCTATATCCTGATTTTTCTGGTCATTTCACAGTTAAGGTGAAAGACAATGCCATGATGGATAATTTTCTTACGGATGAATTAAGGTCTTTTATTGAAGGTAGCAACGTTTCCCATTTGGAGAGCAATGGCGAAGCGATCATGATCTTTGATGCCAATTTGAGATTGGCTCAGATTTCTGACTATTCCGAATTAGTGCGTTTTGCCGAAGATTTGGAAGGTTTCTATTAAAGTATGAGCGAGAGGTACGCTACATTTTAATTAACGCTATCGCGGCTTCTAAAATCGTATCCACTCCCCTTTCTCGATCTTCTGCACTAAGTGCTACCTCTACATCCGGGGGAACCCCGGATTCGAAATTTTCCCCAGTCACCAACGTACCCAACGTCGAGGAATAGTTACAATACCAACCATTGGGCAATTCAAAACCGGCGGGAACACCACTGCCTCCTCCCGTGGTATCGCCCACCATGACCACTTGCGAAATGCCCTTTGTGCCAGCGCAAAAGTAACTGCCCGCACTATAAACTTTACGATTGCTCAAGACCACCACCTGACCGGGAAAGTGAGGGTGATCTGACTCGGGATCGAGAAATATATCCTGTGACGCAGCAAGATCGTCCGATGCCGGTCCATTTCTTTGCTGTGAAGTATAAATGTGCGTACGCTCATCAATCATCCTCGACAACAATTTTAATCCATTTGCTGGATTACCGCCACCGTTGTTGCGCACATCAATAATTACCCCCTGAACATTTTCGCGGGTAAAGCGATTGATCACCGTATCCAATTCCCAATCTTGAATCGGAAGTTGAAAACTGCGATAGTGAATGTAGCCGACCTCGCCCATGATCTCATTGGTCAGATAGCCGGTGAGTCGTGCATCTTGTAGGTAGCTTCGTTCCAGCAATTCTGCATCAAAATTTGGCGGCGCTTGCAAATAAGGTCGATAGCGAGAAATGTCAATTGGTGAACGCAAGTTGGTATGGCCATCCCTGAGTCGGTTGAGCATTTCGGCCATAATGACAAAGAGCTCATCATCGGTGGTCAGATCAGAAACCTGTGGTCGATATTCCGAATAAAATTCGTCCCAATTAATTTCCTTAAACTCAAAGAGCGTATAGCGCTCATCAAACGTGTCCCAGAGGAATTCAAAATTTGCCACTGGATCGTCAGGTTGATCATCATCGAAAAAGGCTTCCTCACAACTTGTCAGGAAAATACATCCCAGAAATAAACAATGCAGCAGCGCTCTCATCAGAGGTGAGTATATAAAGTGAATAAATAGGTGTGACTTGCATAACGGACCCGTTTGGGTTGCTGTAGTACATAGTAGTCCCATCCATAGGAAAGCCGCATTCTGTTGCTATTTCGCATCAAGAGCGTGACACCCAGCTCTGTGGTGATGCGGGGAAAACCATTGATACTGGTCCAACCACTGTTTTCGGTCGATGCGACCTGACTAAGAAAATCCCTTTCATGATCGAGAAAGTCAGGCACACCACTGAACTCAGGGCGCATCACATATGCGATCATTGGCAGCTCGACCTGAAATGATGCGACAAAGTTCTTTCTGCGTGTCTTTAATGATCGCTCAATCTGCATCATCAGCGCTGCCGGTACCAACGCCGCATCATAATTGATCTGACTGTTATCCCACCGTTCGGAGTGCCGTGCGTTGATCATGAGGTATGCAGCCAGACCGCCTTGCAGGCTCCATTGTTCTGCCCACTGCAGCACCTCGTGCAGATAGCTGTATCGAATAGTGCCCCAGTAAATATTTGCTGTGGGCGATTTAAAGCGTGCGTTAAAATCCCGATCAGATGTGGGCTCGGCCTGGATCCGACCGATGCTAAGGAGCATTTCGAATTCTTGTGTGGAGCGTAGACGGTCGCGAGTATAGCTGAGGGCGTAGTTTAGATTGGCCCCTTCATATCGGACAGGCATGACCAGTTGATCTTTCACCTTCATCTGAAAAAGACCCAATGAGAGTCCAATATAGGAGGTTCGCTGATGAAGTGTGTCTTGTGCTATCAGAGATGATCCCAGCCCAAGGACGAACCCCATCATAACTACATAAATTCGGATCATACTCTGTATGACGAATCAATGCTAGAGAAGTTTCGCCCGCTAAAGAGTTTCTTAATACATAAACATCAAGTAGTTCAAACTGCTGGTCGTTTTAGGAGAACAAGTCTGATGTACATCATACTAAGAGCGACAGTCGCCACCAGTATGCCATTTATGAGATGCAGATGATCTTCGTGTGGTAGCTGCATGACTTCATAACACTGCAACACAAAATAACCACCCACCAAGAGCAAACAAACGAGTGCACTCCGCTTTGTATATTGCAGTGATTTGGTTTGTTCTCGCTCTATCGCATGCCTTTCCTGCAAGCGCACCATGACTACTTCTTCCATCATCGCATCGTAAGGCACCTCCTCATTTTGCTCTTTGAATAAACCCTTTAGCCAGACATCTTCCGCATCCATCATTAAACTCAATTAAATTGATCGTATAAAATCCTAAAATTCTTGCGTGCACGGTGCAGGAGAACTTTGACATTTGATAGGGTGAATCCAGTCGAAGTGGAAACATCCGCAACAGACATCTCATGCAAATAGTGCAATTTCATCACCAAAGCCTCCTTGGCCTTCATTTTTGAGAGTACATTTTGAATCTCATTTTTTCTGGTTTCTGCATCCAGTCTTATAGTGACTTCAGGGGCTTGCATGCCTGTATCCAATTCCTCAGAAAATGCCCCTTCCAAATTTTTCCGATTCCTGCTGCGCTTTTGCGTCTTGAGGGCCTCATTTATCACAATGCGATACAGCCAGGTTGAAAATTTAGAATCCTTGCGATAGCTCTTGATTCTCTTGTACGCTGAGACAAAAGCATTTTGGACAACATCTTTTGCATTTTCATCTGATTTCACAATAGAGATTGCGACTGAAAATGCCATCTGTTGATAGTTCTTTACAAAATAGCGGAAGGCCTCACGATCCCCGTTCACTACTTTGTCTACATAAAGATCATCCCATTCGTTATTCAACCTGGATCAATCTCGATAGTCCGTTGGTAAAAATGAAATGAGAACTAGGCCGATACCACCAAGGGTAAACATCACACCAGGAATAAATATCTTCTTGGGGATGTAGTCGAACATTGGCTGAAACTGGTATCCCAAAAATAGCCCAAGCCCCAGCAAAGTCAACATGATTCCCCTTTCTCTCAATTTCCGCACTCTCTGTCCTTGGTCCTCTTCCAGCATCCCGTGTTCGATCTTCATCATACGCTCTATGTGTCGAGCCCTTAATAAATAGAACAAGGTAAATCCCGCAACCAGCACGATTCCCATCAGTACAGTTTCATACATGTTTTCTAGATTTTAGTCTGCCTTTAAAGTCATTAGATCTCTTGGGTGACAGAATGGTTACAAAAGTTCAACCCAATTTATGCATTGGGTTTTCGTCGCGAAAGTCAAAAAACCAATGAAATCAAGGGCTCCACTGTGATTTTGCCTCGCAATCGTAGGCATACTTACGGTGAGAAGGAAAA
>CAJQNM010000205.1 GCA_905479665.1 uncultured Saprospiraceae bacterium | reverse complement strand
TATGTGTGAAATTGATTCTACTACGGCGCATTTCTGCTTCATTATCAAGCACTTCTAGCCAAGGTGACTCGTCGCCATAGCCAGCCCCGAGACTCTCGAGTCTGCGAGGACTCGGAGCTATGCCTCCTCATCAAAGTGCTTGCTAATCTTGCATAAATGCGCCTCGTGACGAATCCTATTGCACGAATTGGGTAGTACTGCTACTGGAAGTCCTATTTTATCGATCTACCTTGTGGGTAAGATTCCCATGCTGCCAGTACTTGGCCACCTTCCCATTTGCATCACGCTCAAAACGAACTTCCTCCCCGAGTTCGTCATTTTTGCGAATGCGTTTAAAAAGATCGGTCTCCATTTCTTTGAAAAGAGAAAAGTCTGCTGGGCCACTGCTGGGCAGTCCAATCGCCCCGAGTTTTCCTTTCCAGGGAAAAACATATTGCTCACTCCACCAAGGTTGTGCGGAATAAAACCCACGATAGTCTTCGAGGTCGGTCGAATCAAGACCTTCGGGCTCGCCATACTTATCCATGAGGTTTGCCAGGCCATTTACATATTTGGAGGGATTGGTGCCTCCTGCATTGATCATCACGATAATTGCCACCTTATCCTTGGGACTCATGGTGAGGGCAGACCGATAGCCCGGGCATGAGCCACCATGCCCTACTCGGGTATCTCCATCACTCTCGTATACAGAAAAACCCAGGCCCCATGTGGTATTCCAATCGGGATTGACCCAATGTACGCGCTGCATATTTCGCAGCGTGGAAGCTTTTAAGATTTCCTGGCCACCATTTTCCAGAAGGCGAAATTGCCATTTGGCGAATTCCGCCATATCAATCACATTTGAACTAAAACCAGCTGCGGCGGCCACACCACGAGCTTGAAATAATTTCACCTTTTCCCTTTCGGCACTTCGCTTCCTTGCAGAATATCCCACTGCCAGCTTACTGCCGTAGAGGCTTTCTGGCAGGGTCGTTTCTGTCCCATTCATTTGCAACGGATCAAGGATATTTTCCTGGATGTACGTGCTGTATTGTTGTCCCGAAACTTCCTCAATGATCTCGCCGAGTAGTGTGAGGCCCAGATTGCTGTATTGAAAGTAGGTCGATGCTGGGTAGAGAGTCTCCTGCTCCTTCAAACCTGCACGAACTTCCTCTTGCGTAGGAAAAGGAAAATCCGGTCCGGTCCAATACGGATTTGCTGCCTCGCGAGGCAATCCCGATGAATGTGTAAGTAATGCACGGATCGTAATGGGACCACTTTCGGCAAACTGCTGTGAAAGGTCGTAGTACGGGAGCAGATCCTCGATCCGATCATCTAGGCGCAATTTACCTTCATCGTACAGCTTCATGATGGCGGTAGCAGTAAATAATTTTGAAATGGAGCAGATACTATAGATGGTCGACGATTCGCTGTTTACTCCGCTTTCGCGATTGGCTTCTCCAAAGCCTTTTGCATACACGACCTCCTGATCTTTTACAATTGCCACAGAGATGCCCGGCAAGTCATCATAGTCTTTCTGCGCCTCCAACCAGATATCCATAACGTGGTAGAGTTCATCGTAATTTGCAGGTAAGTCACCGCCTTCCTGGGCAGATAATGGACATGCGAGCAGAAGCAAGAATAGAATTAGAAGTTGATCGGAAAGGCGCATAGTGAGACACTTTGATTGTTAAAATAGTAATACAATTTACTCCATTGCTTTGGCTACCTCTTTCCAGGTGACCAACTTAATATTTTCTTCAGCTAGGATTTCGCGGCAAATAATTCCGCTAAAAAAATCTGCGTCGTTTTGCCTCCAGCGGGACCCCCAATATGGATGACCCTCACAGACTCCCTGCAATTCTTGATTGTCATATCCTGGATGGATAATAATCATCGAAAGTCCAGGTTGAATCTCTCGGAGTGTGTTGCGGTAATAGGCATCCATATCCTGATCAAAATCCTGAGGGCCGGCGGAATGCACGGCATCCCAGATCACATCTTTCATGGTTACGTAGGGTGCAAGTAGATCGGGTGCGAGCGCTACCTCATCCTTGCTGACAAAGGTGGGTATGCCATACTCTTTCCCAAGTGCAAGGTAGAGCCCCATCACTTCGGGTTTTGCAAAAACCAGACACCCCATGTGAGTATCCAGATGCGTCGGATTGAATCCGTAGGCCAACGCTTTGTCAATTTGCGCGCGCAGCTCTGTCTCAAGTTCTTGCATATCCAGATTGGCAGCAAATGAAGCGCAATCTTGATAAAAGTATCCGTTGCTATCCACCAGACTCGGTACAGCGGCTCGTGTTGTGGGTCCCCACTTGTAGTACTCCCACTCGCAGGTGACCGTAAGATGAATCCCAAGATCATGCTTGCCGTCATGTTCGGCAGCATATCGAGCGATATCGGCAAACCAGGGACAGGGCACCATCACACTGCCTGAACTGATTGATCCATTTTCTAGTCCAGTGATCGATGCCAGATTTACCGATCGAGCCGATCCCAAATCATCTGCATGGACCATCAATAATTTGGCGTCTTTCTGGTAGCCCAACTTTTCCGAAATGGTCTGGCCGATGATGTAGGGTAGGGCACAAAAATAGAGCAAGGTTGCACTGAGTATGTACTTCATTTCTCTGAGTTCAGATGGGAAGGTCTGAAATTCTTCAAACTCTTATCAGATTCACCAACTATCTTTAGCGGTGTGAAGATTCTATTGGTCGAAGACAATTTAGAGCTGAGCAAGGACACGGTGAGCTTCCTCACTCAAGAAGGGCATATCTGTGAGGTAGCACACACAGTGCGTGAGGCCGAAGATAAACTCGCTGATTTCACCTATGATGTGGTACTGCTCGATCTTATGCTACCGGACGGCAGCGGCATGGATCTGCTGCGCAATTACAAACCTCGCGATCAGGGCCAGACGGGGATATTAATCTTATCTGCAAAAGATGATGTGCAAGACCGAATTGATGGTTTGGATCTGGGGGCGGACGACTACCTGACTAAGCCTTTTCATTACTCAGAACTTAATTCTCGCATTAAAGCACTCTATCGGCGACGACAATTTCATGGCAGTCACAAAATAACCTACGAGGAAATTGAGATAGATCCTGACCAGCAAGAAGTATCTGTTCATGATGAACCTGTGCCTCTCACCAAGAAGGAATTTCAACTATTGGTGCATTTTATAGCCAATAAGAATCGCATCCTCACCAAGCAAAGTATTGCCGAGCACCTCTGGGGTGATCATGTAGACTATTTGGATTCGCATGATTTTGTTTATCAGCACATTAAGAATTTACGTAAGAAACTTGCCAAGGCCGGAGCCAATGATTATCTCTCTAATGTCTATGGAATCGGATACCGCATGAAAAGCGCAGCCTCATGAGATTGCTCAGCAAAACGACCATGTTCTATCTGCTTATTTCGGTTGTCGTCTTTGGCATCGGGGGCATAGTAGCGTACAATTTAATTAGCGATGAAATAAGTAAGGAAACGGATTACTACCTAGACACCCTGCTTGATCGGATAGACCGTCGACTTGAATCTTGGGTGGAGCGTGATATCGATGTGACCAGGATGAATAGCGATCGGGTGCATATTCTGGAGCTGCCCTCGGGAGTGCAAACAGATCCAGTATTTTCCGATACCCTGGCTTTGCATCCATACCTCAATCAGATGGAAATCATGCGAAAACTCACGGCTGTGCGTGAGATTGGTGGGCGCACATTTCAGGTCGTCATAAATGATGTCATCGTGGAGAAGGATGATATTTACGAAAGTGTAGTAAAAATAATTACCCGCCTTTTCGCCCTCTTGGCTTTATTTTTAGTCATTGGCGGTGCCATTATTTCTCGCTATCTCATGCGCCCTTTTTACAGTACGCTTGATCGGATGGATGGCTTTGAAGTACAGGGTAATGAACCAATGACTTTGCCAAACACAAACATCAAAGAGTTTAAACAATTAAATCAGTTTCTGGCACGGATGACCGGACGTGCCCAGGCCGAATATCAATCATTGAAACGCTTTAGCGAAAATGCCTCGCATGAATTGCAAACGCCCCTTGCCATAGCGCATGGCAAACTAGAACTCTTGCTTTCCGGTGGGCCACTTTCTGAAGAACAATATAAAAATGTGGATTCTGCCCAACAGGCTCTAAGTCGAATTTCAAAATTAGGCAAGAGTCTTTCCATCCTAACTAAAATCGATAATCAAGAATTCGACCCGAGTGAAGAGACGAATGTGACTGAATTGGTCACCAGGTGCGTAGAAGATTTTAGGGAGCTTTTTGGCCTAAAGTCGTTGAATCTGACCACAGACATATCACCCACAGTGTCCATCAAACTAAACCGTCATTTGGGGTCGATCATGTTTAATAATCTCTTTCACAACTCAATTAAGCATAACGTAGAAGGTGGACAAGTCTCCGTTTCTTTGACCCATGAAGGATTTGAAATCACCAATACCGGCCATGAACCTACCCGTCCACGCACCGAGATGTTTCAGCGTTTTGCCAAAGACAATGGGCACCCTGACAGCAGTGGTTTGGGACTGGCGATCGTCAAAGAGATATGTGATTATCACAAACTCGATTTGGATTATTCTTTTTCGGATGTGCACAAAGTCTCGATAGATTTCTAACCCTGTTTGCCACAGGGAATATGGATGTCGGGCCAAAACTTCAATAAGTCTTCAGATTTGGTATCAAATTGCTACAGAATTGCGACTTAAATTTGTGCCATGAACATGAAGAACTCAGTTGCACTGATTAGTTTTTTGATTTTGGCCCAGCTTTCTTTTGCTCAGCAAGGGCGACCTGGTGACGCACGAGGACCAGGTGGTGAGGGAGGCAAGGCCAATGTCATCGGCATGGTACAAGATCTCGAGACGGGCCTGCCGCTTGAGTTCGCCACTATTTCCCTCTTGTCTGCGACCGATAGCATCATTGTCACCGGGGGTGTGAGTGAGCCCAATGGAAAATTTGACGTCGAAGCACCCTTTGGTAAGTACCTCGTAAAGGTT
>CAJQNM010000204.1 GCA_905479665.1 uncultured Saprospiraceae bacterium | reverse complement strand
CGCAAAGATCTCGGCCGTGTAATAAGCCTGGAAGGTGAATACGCCTACAGTATATTTACCGGGGAGAAGAACTTTCCTGAACGTCTCTCCTCAGGCATCGCCAAGATCTTTGACCTTGCCATGAACCTAAACTCCACCTCTGCTGCGAGTAGCGCATACAACTTCAATATTAAATTTAATCCGGGATCGGTTGGCACCTTTACATTGGGACATGAGCGGGTCAACCCAGACTTTGTTTCCTTAGGTACTTTTCAATTTCAAAATGACTTCGAAAATTTTACGTTTGGTTATACCGGCAGATTGTTAAAGAAAATATCATTATTTAGTAGAATCGGTCTCGAGAGAAATAATCTCGATGCCGCCGAGAGAGAAAATCGCAATCGCTTTGTCGGGCAAGCACAACTGAGTTATCCCATTAATAAACAATGGACCACCTCCCTCACCTACTCTAATTTTAAGCAGACCACACGCCTTACCGACGCTACCAATATCAATGAGGTGGTTGATTCTATTTTTTTGGGCAGCAGCAGCAACCAATTTGGTCTCAATACACGCTATCTGATCAACGAGACTCATAGCATTTCCGGGACGATCAGCTTCCAACTTGCCAATACGATCTCAAACGACATCATTACGGCACGCACTACAAAAGTACTCAACATGATGGTTAACTACCTTATTTCTCCCAAGGATCTCCCCTATTCAGGTGGCGTGTCGCTCATGTACAATTCGCTTGCCTCGGCAGATATTAAATCATCCTCTATTACTCCTGCCGCACGACTTAAATATACTCTTTCAGATCAATGGAATGCCTCACTCATTGTCATGAATAATCTGGGATTTATCAACTCAAATAATTCGGGCAACTTATTTCGCATCGGCTTTTCGTCGTCCTACTCCGTCTCTGAAAAGCAACGTATTTCTCTTCGGCTCATGTCCATTCAGCGCAATGGAGATCTTCGCCGCTTTAGCGAATTTAATGGCTTTCTGGGTTGGAATATGCGCATTTAGTTCCTAAAACTAGCGAGAGCCTTCCCGGATGGAAAGGCTCTTACTAGAACTCACGTATAGTAAACTAACTCAAGGATATTCTTACGCTCTTATTCGAGCACGATCATTTTGCGTGTGGCTGTAAATTCCTCACTATCCAACTGGTAGTATAGGATGCCACTACTATGGTTTAATTCTCGTTTAGAAATTTCAACCTGATTGTATCCTTTGGCAAATCCTCCGTTGTGCTGATGGATGAGCTTGCCGGTCACATCATAAATAGTGAGTGAAACACTCTGGTCTGCAGGTAGTACAAACCCGATAACAGTCGATTGAGTAAATGGATTCGGATTGTTTTGCTGTAGCTCAAACTCGCTGCTGGAAGCATTTCCAACAAACTGAAGCGCTACATCGTAGACAATCTCTTCTTGATACGCCTCTGCTGCAGTCACCGTGCTATTGATCGACAGTACGTCGCTCAATTGAGTGGCAGTCTTAGCTCGCAAGGTCAGCGTCATGACTGGGCCAGCTGCCGCTGCACCTTCGGCACTGCGCTCCCAACTGGTGGTTACTTTGCCATCTGCGATGAGCTGCTTTCCGAAATTCTCTGAAGCAAGGCCCCACTGCTCGCTGCCTTCTATCTCTATGATATCGACTGCAGTCTGATCAGAAACCAGGGTAAACTGAAATCCCTCAAAAGCCAGCAGCTGATCACTGTTGAGATCGATGCGGTAGGTTTCGCCAGCAGATAACATGCGATCGGCGACGTCAAAAGCAAGCTGCTCGGAAGATCTCGCCGCACTGCGACTTGGATCGCTGTCAAGGTTCACATCACCGATCTTCACACCGGTAAAGTCAAGCTCCATTTCAGTTGCACCCGAAATCACATACGACTCTTCCCCATCCACCATGTTGGCAAAACGCCAAGAGTTGGAGTTTGGCAATTGATCGTCAATTCCGAGGATGAGTCTTCTCAGTGCGATCAAATCAAGCGCATTTATATTGTCATCATTGTTGGCATCTGCCGCCATGATGCGATACTCATTCGCAAGCAGTTCTTTTCCTAAGATGTGCTTTTGGATCTTGATCAAATCGCCGGTGCTGATTCCATTCAGATGATCCACATCTTTTTCGGGAGTGACGGTCACGTCAATTCCTAGCGCTGTAGCAATGGTATAGACACCTTGGCTGCTGGTCACAAAATTGAGTGCTTGGCCATTGCCAAGACTTGCTTTCACATCCACTTGCTGTACGGCCTCCTCTAGTTCATTGTGGATCGCCCCAGTGATGCCTCCTTCGTCTCTACTCAGCTCACAAACACCCATGTTGTTCTGGACAATTAAAATCAGATCGCAAAAATCGACCGAACCACTTGGGTAGCTACGAACCCAAAGACGTACTGCGACCGGAGTGCTCGGATCATAGTCTGCACAGGTCACCTTAAGGCTATCGGCATCCGACTCATCGAGGGTATCATCTCCGACTCCATCGATCATTTCGATAAAGACCATGACACTGTCATCACTGCAAGCCGGTGTCATACTGCTACGAAACTCATTGGCCCACACAATGCCACATCCGGCATCGATATCTCCATCTTGGTCGGTATCGACCGGAGTGAGCTCGACGGTAAGACTGGTGACACATACGACACCTGGTTTCTTGTCGCTTGTGGCGGCAAATTCTGTTGTTGCAAGTGCTTCGTTCTGACACGCATCGCGCACCATGGCATCCAAACGGAAATCACC
>CAJQNM010000203.1 GCA_905479665.1 uncultured Saprospiraceae bacterium | reverse complement strand
TTTCCACCGGCTCGATGGTTACCATCTATTACTCCGTCCGCAATAGTAATCATCCTACTGCAGCGATTCAACAGCCACTGGTCAGCAGATGTGGGTGGGAGTAGTTGTGGGTGGAACGCTCACTGCCCTTGGCTCACACTCATAGCTCTTGGCTCACAGCTCTTGGCTCAAGGCTGTTGCCTCAAGACTCATAGCTCAGTGCTCAAGGCTCAAGGCTCAGTGCTCACAGCTCACAGCTCACAATGTTAAGAAAACGTTAAGAAAAACTTTTAACAGGACATCTCTCCCTGGTCAAATCACAGGTAGACAAATAATTCAATCAAAAAATAACAATCATGAAAAATCTATTCTTCTTATCAATCGCATTCTTTCTCCTCTCTGCTCAATCATTTGCCAGCGAGGCATTGGAAATGACCAACTGCAAGTGGGAATCTTACTTTAAATATCCCAGCAATGGCAAATCATTTCAGAAGGGAGACGACGTATATGTTTTGGTGAAGCCCAAATATGGCAATCAAGACATCGTATCGATGGAGATGTATCTAAACGGTCATTATATCCGAAAAGAAAGTAGCTACCCGTATGAATGGGCCCGGTCAAATAGTGGTGGCGATCACAAGCTGCGCAATATGCAACCAGGCACCTACAAACTAAAGTGCAAAATCAAAACTCGGTGTGGTTATTACAAATACATCTACTGCACATTTTATGTGAAAGGTCACCCTGGCGGAGGAAACAACAATTGCCATTTCCAAAACCCACTGCACGATCTACCCTGGTTAAAGCACATCAAGAATAGCCATTCTGACTACAAAATCTGCCAATACAAAAAGAACGGCAAGATTTACTTTAAAGTAACCAAGTGCAACAGCTCGTACACAAAATGGTACGACTGCCATGGCCAAACATGCCACGTGTCAGGAGCACATTTTGTGAAGTGCTGGTGCAATCCTTGTGGAGGTCACACCAACACATGCAAGTGGAACTCTTGGTTTGAAAAGTGCAAGCCTTACTTCAAGAATCACGGATATGATCTCTACGTGAAAATAGGCACGCAAAAATACCAGGACATCGCTTACATGGAGCTGTACATCAATGGACAGTATGTACGCAAAGAGACCAACTCTCCATACGAGTGGGGACGACCATACAGCGGCGGAGACCACAAACTG
Organism: uncultured Saprospiraceae bacterium; assembly: GCA_905479665.1. Classification (GTDB taxonomy): domain Bacteria; phylum Bacteroidota; class Bacteroidia; order Chitinophagales; family Saprospiraceae; genus CAJQNM01. Next base: position 3,112 of record CAJQNM010000203.1, on the reverse strand, counting down.
CGCAACCTGCAAGTTGGTAAAACATACTATGTCAAGTGCCGAATTAAGGATCGCTGCGGAAAATGGCACGAGATCAAGAAGACCGTAAAATACCACCACGGTAGCTAAACAATCCCATTGTTCTCATAACAGTCATTCGAGGCTGGGCCTCCTGGGAGTATCAAAACTCACCAGGAGGTTTTTTAAATAACACAGTAATTTAAAGGATACCATAATTCTCTCGCCATGAAAAATCTAGTGCTGATCCTTCTTATTATTTCTCAGGTGAATCCTCTTTCTGCCCAAAGTGCGCGCTCCCTTGGTCTCCTTCTAGATGACGCCGAATACCAAGACATCGCCACAGAATCAGCACAGATTTCCATTTCTAGTGGGCAAAAATCAATACCAGCCCAGATTGATCTCACCCCTTTTTGCCCCACTCCGCAAGATCAAGGAGAGCTCTCCTCTTGTGTGGGTTGGGCAGCAGGCTATGCAGCCATGACCATCGAGCAAGCTCTGCAAAATGGCTGGACTGATCAAGAAGAAATTGATGCCAGCGCCACTTCCGCACTGTTTGTCTACAATCAACTTGCAGTGGGAGATTGCGCTGGAGTACGAATGCCTCTAGCTCTTGACATGCTTAAGCAAAATGGAAATTGTCTGTCGAGTGAGTTTGACTTTGAGATGACCGATTGCGCTACTGACGTACCCCAAGCCTTGATCGATCGAGCACACGATCATCGCATCGAAGATTACATTCGACTATTTGCCATCAAGGAAGAAGCCGCCACTAAAACGACCGTCATCAAAAGAATAGTAGCCCAAAACAAACCAGTGATAGTTGGTATGCGTGTACTCAATAACTTTTATGCCGTAAAAGATGGAGATCAAAGCTGGATCCCTACCATCGGAGATCAAACCTATGCAGGCGGCCACGCCATGGTCGTTGTCGGGTTTGACGATCACAAGTTTGCGCGAGAAGGACAGTCTATCTCTCCTCAAATGCAAGGGGCCTTTAAGGTGATGAATAGCTGGGGCAATACCTGGGGTGATGATGGTTTCATCTGGATACGCTACGCTCATTTTGGCAAATTTTGCCGCCATGCCTACGCTATAAAACTCCCCGGTGGTAGCCAAGTCGACCTAACCGCTCCAGAAGATATCGAGACTTCCGTATCGGACCACACGAAGCAGCGCACTCTAGCAGGTTCTTTTCGCTTTAAAGCCTTTACCGGAGATTGGATCGGTGACAAACCTTTATTCAAAGAGCAACCTGTGCAGCGCACAGAAAATGGCTATGTGCTTACCGATCGATCTGTCGGTGAACAATTTCAGCTTGAGGTCGACGATCTTGCCACGGATGGTTTTGTCTACGTGTTTAGCATAGATGCAACTGGAAAAGCAGAGGTGCATTATCCCCAAGAAGATGTGTACGCTGGCACAAAAAATATTGGTAAACTAATTATCCCTTCTCGTGAAACGACACTGGAAATTTCCCAAAAAGGCATCGATCATCTGGTATTGATTTATTCAGAAACTAAAATCAACCCGGAATACTTGGATAAATTGAGTACTCACCTCGTTGACGTCTCAAACATCACCAATGAATTGTCTCGAATATTGGGAAAATATTCTGTGCCGCAGGAGGATCTCACATATGATGATGTGCGAATGGCCTTTACAGGACAGACCAGGTCGGAAGGAAAGATGGTGCCGGTGGTGTTGAGAATTGAAGTGGGAGGGAATTAATAGGTAATAAATCACCCTTTTAGGTGATAAGGACCTGATTCTCAGTGCCTAAATTAGCATTATTGAAGAAATAGAAATCTCAAAAAGAGAATAGTACCCACATTCAAAAATGTTAAAGATGAAGAATAAATGTCCTTTTTACATAGTGCAAACCGCGGTCTGCCTACTATTATCGACTGCATTTCTGGTCGCTCAAGATATTGAGGCAGAAGGTGATGACCCAGATGTTATCCTGACCACTGACAATGGAGCCAGCTCCATTGGCCTTGTGCTAAAGGACGGTAGTGGATTGACTGCAAATCCATCCATACTCTGGAAACCGGACGATGAGTTGCTCAAAATTGGGTCTACCACCGGTCAAGGGATCAATTTGCTTACCACTCTGTCAAGTACCTGGAAAGTGGGAATCAATGAAACGAACAATCTCAAGTCACAAGTGACGATCAAAGCAAATTCGGGTAATACCGTCACTCCAGCTCAACTCGAACTCCGAGAGAACAACAATGCTGATTTTTCTCGTCTGCGCTATACGAATAGCAATGAAGGCTTTTGGGATCTAGCCGGATTCTGCACCGACGAAAATGTAGGAGCTCCAGTATTCAATATATTCTATGATAAGAATGGCCCCGATCAGGTCGGTGGTGGAGTAAACATAATAAGCATTGATGGAGACGATGAGCGGGTAGGGATGAATACCACTGCTCCCACCGCAAACCTTCACATCAAGCAAGTTGGGACTAATGAAGAGGGACTAGCCATCGAAAACAATGGGGGTGGAAATGATGTCTGGTCATTGGAGATTGGCACCAATGATCTTACCTTATACTACGATGCCGATGGACCTGGGGCGGGACTGCCAATAGTCCATGGCAGTTTCGATGATTCAACCTTAGGAAATTACGTCTCATCTGACCGAAGACTAAAGAACTCCATAGAAGGACTGAACGAAAATACATTGGATAAAGTGATGCAATTAAAACCCTCCAAATATTACTATAACCATAATAAGAAAGGTGGCTTAAAAACCATGGGCTTCATCGCGCAAGAAGTCATCGACTTATTTCCAGAGGCCGTTGCTGCCGAAGGGGGTGAAGAGGGCTCAGACTATATGATGGTAAACTATCGCGACTTTTCCGTGATCGCTATAAAGGCCATCCAAGAGCAGCAGGTGATCATCGATAAACTGCAGCAAGAAATGACGGATCTTCGCTCGGTCAAATCAGAATTAGCAGAGCTACGCGCAGCTATAACTGGTCAGGCGAAGACGATAGAATCCAGGTCTGCAGAAGAATAGGAATCTGGACATGGCATATACTACCCTGGCAAGTATCTTGTCAGGGTTTTTTGTGTTGTTCCCTCCCTTCGCGAAAGAACTGAGTCTTGT
>CAJQNM010000202.1 GCA_905479665.1 uncultured Saprospiraceae bacterium | reverse complement strand
AACTTCTTCGGCGCAGTTTGCCCCGTGGGGACACATGAGTATGTCAAAATGATCTGTGCCAACTCGCTGTAGACTTCCTTCCAGGGATGATTTTATTTTTTCCTGGTATTGTTTGCTGCCATCGACCAGATGACCATAGTCGGCGACCATCGCATTGGAGATATATCCCTTGTCCATTGAGGTGTCCTGCCCAGGCCAGTACATCAAAAAATATCCCGGTTTATCTACATAGCGCTCCGCCCTAATTTCCTTGGCGCGGGCCATTATTTTGTTTTGCTTTTCACTGGGCAAACCTTTGTAAATGTCCTGGTACATGGCATTACGCACATTGTCAAATCCGCTCACCTTGGTGGTGAGAAATACCTTCAGCCTTTTCGAAGAGCTATCAAGGATTTTCGCATACGCCTGTTCACATTCACCTCTTCCATATTGGGGAGCCATGTCCAAATAATTGACACCCCGCTCTAGTGCAATATCTACCTGTTTGTAATTGTCCAGACGCACAGGATCTCCGCCATTGACGACTTCCGAAACCATCATCCCCGTTCGGCCCAGTTGTCGGTAGGCCATGGAGTCGACTTTGTTTCTCCAATCTAAGACCACCGGTGGTTGTGGTTTTTCTGCAGTACTTCCTGTTTCGTGCGGCAGGGCAGATGAGATACCAGTAAGGCCGACGGTGGCTCCAGAAGCAACCGATATGAAATTTCGTCGGGAAAATGGTTTGCGTGGAGTATCTTTTTCAGTTGACATGATGTAGATATTTACCTGAATTTCTAAAATAGAATAATAAGGTCATATTCTCAAATAGGGAAGAAGGGAGGAAAGCTACGCGAGGAAATGGAGGAGGAGGAAAAAGTCGACTGCTGGGGACTATAGTGAGTGGTCTAGAGCGACGTAGAGTGCAGCCTCCATTTCGAGTGGTGACATGCCATGTTTTTCCGCAAGTGCTCGAATGGTTTCGTACTCGATCTTGCGGCGCTTAGATCCGGATGGGGTAGTCACCTCTTTGATCTTTACCAGACCATAGGACGTCTCAATTTCGTGTTGCTCGCGACTCAATATTTTGCGCTGCACGGGAAAATAGCGCACTCCAATCGTGGCAGTTTGTTCAAGCACAAAGTTGGCTATTTCATCGACAGCCGAAGGAGCCACTAGGATGGTTAATTTGATTCCTGGTCGACCCTTTTTCATTTGGGTCGAGGTGAAATAAAAGTCGACGGCCCCTCTTTGGAGTAATTGGTCCTGAAAATCTTGTCCGAGATATTCACCACGCTGGTCGTCCAGATTGCATTCTAGAATAATTATTTCCTCTTGATTCTGGTCAGGAAGGGTGGAGCTGACTTCTTCAACCAGAGAAATGCGCAATACATTTGGCTGATGAAAGTCTTTTTCGCCTGGGCCATAAGCGGTCTCGCTGCGACGCAAAGGGGGTACCTGAAAGATTGGGTTGAGATATTTTAGGATTGCTGCACCGGTAGGAGTGAGCTTTTCACCAGCCTCCACCCCTTTGTGAAAAGGCATGTCCTTAATAATGTCAAATGTGGCGGGTGCTGGAACAGGAAGCATGCCATGCTGTGTTTTGACGGATCCAAACCCAGTGCAAATGCTGTCGCAATACGTTTTCGCAATATTTAATTGGTCAAGGAGCACCGCACATCCCACGATGTCAAGAATAGAATCGACTCCACTCACCTCGTGAAAATGGATCGTCTCAAGTGGCATATCATGAATTTTCGATTCCGATTTTCCGATAATTAAGAAAATATCGTGGGCGATTCTTTTTGCCCCTGCAGTGATATGTCCATGGTCAATAATTTTTTGAATTTCTTTTAGGGTGCGGTGAGTATGATCGGGACCATGTTCATGACCATGGTGGTGTGCATGACTGTGGTGGTGATCGTGGTCTTGCTGGTGATGATCATGGTGGTGGTCATCGTGATGATGTGTATGATCAGATGGATGATCGGTGTCTGTCGTTCGCTCGGCATCTACTTCAGCAGAAATTTCACCTGTATTGAGATCGATCACCTTCACATGCTGACAGACGATGCCATTTTTATCCAGCTGATTTATTTCAACTTTTCCATCGGGGAGATGCAGGAGTTCGGGTAGATTTTTCACCAACTCATATGCTCCGCTCAGATTGCAAAGTGCACTAAGAAACATGTCTCCAGATGCTCCAGAAAAGGGCTCGATGTATAGGCTGGTTTTTTTCATGCGGAAAAAGAATTTAAAATGCGGAGCGCGGCCACTGCTGCACCGTACCCATTATCGATGTTGACCACTGTGATACCATTGGCGCAGCTCGCTAACATTGTTTGCAGAGCCACGGTGCCACCTTCGGCAACGCCGTAGCCTACACTCGTCGGTACCGCAATAATCGGTTGAGGAAGAAGACCTCCTACCACCGTCGGCAGGGCACCTTCAAACCCTGCGATCACGATCAAAACCTTGTATTTTCTAAGTTCATCGAGGCGCGACAAGAGGCGATGTATCCCCGAAACACCAATGTCTTCCATTCGCTGTGCAAGGTGACCCAAGAAATGAAGGGTATGGTACACTTCGTTCACCACAAACATATCTGAAGTGCCTGCGGATAAAATTGCTATCGACTGATCCGTTTTGTGTTCAGTAATCGGCTGGAGCATAAATATTTCTGAGACGGGATCATAGAATGATCCAGGAAAGTCTGCTGCTAATTGCTCGGCTTTGGGTGATTGCAATTTGGTGACCATCGCATTTTGCTCCTTGCCTTGATACTCCCTTAGAATATTATTAATGGAGGCGACGTCTTTTGATCGGCCATAAATAATTTCAGGAAAACCTACCCGCGATGGTCGATCATGATCAATGTTGAAATTTGCCATAATTATTGGGAGATCGCTCGATTTAGTTTGCCGGACACTAAACCTTCTTGGTCAATGGAGATCTTAGAAAACCCCATGCTAAATAGTTGGGATTTTATTTCAGGCAAGATCTCATTTAGCTGGGCAATATCGCCATGGGGGACTTCAAGCCGAGCTTCATCTCCATAGTGTCGTACCCGCACGTCGACAAAGCCAAATTTGTTGAGCAGAGCCTCGCTGTCCTCGATTTGTTTGAGTTTGTCGCGCGTGATTATTTCGCCATAAGGCACACGCGAGCTAAGACAAGGACTGGCCGGTTTTTGCCAATTGGGCAATTTAAAGTGCATGGCCAATTGTCGTACTGCGGCCTTGTCAATATCACAGTCCAACAGGGGGGAGGCAATTTCATGTTCTGTTGCGGCTTGCAGACCCGGTCGGTAGTCACCCAGATCATCTTTGTTCGTTCCGTTGAGCACGAGGTAGTCGGGATAGGTCTGCTGTACCTTTGCCAATGTCTTGTAGAGATGTGATTTGCAAAAGTAGCAGCGATTGTTGGGATTGCTGAAGTAGTCTTCATCGAGCATTTCACTGGTCTCCACTACGATCAGCTTGATATCTAGCTTGCTACAGAAGTCAATGGCAAATTGATAGTCCTTTCTTTTCAGACTTGGTGAAATCGAAATGCAGCCGATACCATGCTCGCCTAAAAAGTGATGTGAGAGCCACAGCACCAATGTTGAGTCCACCCCACCCGAGAAAGCTGTGATCGTGCCTGTCTTATCGGCAAACCAATCTCTTAGTCGTGATATATATGGTGCAATGTCGTCGATGAGGGGAAGTTACGAAGAAAGGAGCAGTAGCCTCGAATTGCATTCGAGGTGATGTAAAACAGGTAGCCTCCAATTGCATTCGGGGTGATGTAAAACACGTAGCCTCGAATTGCATTCGAGGTGGGGTAAACAGGTAGCCTCGAATTGCATTCGAGGAGAAATGAATTGCATTCGAGAGTGCAAATAGATTGCACGATGAGGTCTCATCTTCGTGTGACAAACAGATAGCAATGAATCAGGCAAGGAAGATTGAGGCAAAACGACAAGGAGCAGAACAAAAAGATCTGATCCGTTTTAATGAATGGCTACAGACGGAAGGCCTCTACGATCTGGCAGCGACTTTGGTTGCTGCGTCCGAAATGGTGGCTCCGAAAAAAGAAGATCGGCAGAAACCCAAAATGGTCGTGATTCACCGCACCCAGGTTAGGATCCATTCCTGACAATTTCATCCCAAAAGATTCCTGACAATTTATGCCCCAAAGATTTCCGACAATCTATTGCCCAAACATTCCTGACAATTTCCATCCCCGAACATTCCTAATAATTCCAATCCCCAAAAGCATTTCTCAGGAATGGACCCTGAGCTAGTTATTTGGTATAGGCTATCCTACGTGATGCTTTTCGCATCAACACATTGATCAGTTGATCGGCCGTGCTTCCGACCGAGCCCTGCACGGCCTTGTGGTAATTGACCAATACCTCACCGTCTTTGGCATTATAAATAAATAAATTGACCACAGCCTTGTTCGTCGATCCCCAGAAACCCACGAGCGCACCAATGGCTATTGCGGCACCTTCCGACATGGGCTTGTTTGTCTCAAAGGTTCCCATTATTACGGCATCGACCTCGAGGATCTTAGCTATTTGATCAGGTGTGTAGTCTTCGTAGTTGTCAACGGTGATGCCCTCCTGCTTTAGCTTGGCATTGGTCACTGCCGAGCTCTGTACATCAACGGTCAGTTTTCCCCTTTGCTGCCTCTTGAGAAACCAGGAGTACATGGCTGCTTGAAGGTCTCTGCCTTCATTCCGTTCCATTTCTTTCAGCTCCTCTGGAGTTACCTGTTTCAATTGGTTAGGGCGAAGTTCAACCGTGGCATTAAAGGGAGCCACCGCAATGATTTTATGGCGCATTGCAATCTTGTCAAATTCAGGATTTTCATAGAGTCGGGTCTGCGCAAATGCGGTCTGCGCAGCAAATACGAAGAGCAATACAAGTGGTAGGTTTTTCATGTTTCAAAAGTTGATTAGTTGATGACCACATGTAGAGTCTCAAACTTGATTTCTCTTGCTGGCCTAGTAAATCAAAGTTATGATTGTTTTCTGTTAAAGAAATATTCAGGAAGTACTATTTATTCGTTAATATCTACTGTGCGATCTGCTAGGCTAGTACACTGACCACCGAAAGATTGTCAATAATTTTAAGTGCTTTTGGCGAATTTCTGCGTTGTAAATCCCGGACCTCGCCGACGGGCAGGGAAGAAGAGAAACCGCGCATAAGCCTACTTTGGTTGCTAACTTGTTCTTTTCCCTATCCGCCTGGGGCGG